>JBAIYF010000178.1:0-9914 GCA_037916115.1 Anaerolineales bacterium | reverse complement strand
TGGGGATTCCCAACGACCAGTTGACTACCCAATACTGGTTCCCCTGGTATGACAATGTCACTATGCAGTCGTGGATTTTGGTGGGAAAGCCGTAGGTGGCTTGAAAAAATAAAAAGATAGCGCTCCTGAAACTTTCAGGAGCGCTATTACTAGAAATAAAAGCTTATAGAGATTAAGCCTGCCTCAGACTAACTCTCTGTCGGATCATCCAGTGTAATTTGTAAACGAGCTGCTCTTTCGTTATCTACCCAGTCAGGTCTGTAATCTAACGACTGATGCCTAAAATAGGTATTATACAACTCGGCGTAATGACCGCTCTGGTCGAGCAAACCTTGATGATTGCCTTCCTCAATGATCGTGCCTTTGCGCATGACCACGATGCGGTCTGCGGCTTTGACGGTGGAGAGACGATGAGCGATCAAGATACTGGTGGAGTTCTTGAGAATCAGATTCAATGCCTGCTGAATTTGCCACTCGGTAAACGGGTCGATGCTGGCTGTCGCTTCATCGAGGATGAAGATGGCGGGATTCTGCACGAGCACGCGCATCAACGCCACAAGTTGACGCTGCCCCATCGAAAGGCGGTTGCCGCGTTCGCCGACCTCAGTGTGGAGTCCGTTCGGGAGGGCATCCAGCCATTCGCCGTCGCCAATGCGTTTGGCAAGGCGCAACATTTCCTCTTCGGGCGCACCCGGCGCAGCGTAGCGGATGTTATCGGCAATGGTCCCTGAGAACAGGAACGGCACCTGCGAAACAATGCCCAACTGACGGCGGTATTGAGTCAGGTCGAAGGTGCGGATGTCACGCCCATCGATGAGCAAGCGTCCCTGCTGGAATTCGTAAAAACGCGCGATCAACTTGGCAATGGACGACTTGCCCGCGCCAGTGTGACCGACCAGCGCAAGAGTCTCTCCGGGTTGGATGAGCAGGTTGAAGTCGTTGAGAACCGGCTCTTTATCCGAATAACGGAAATACATGTGGTCGAAATGGATCTCGCCTTTGAGGCGCGGCACATCCTGCTTTTCGGTCTGCACCACGTTCGGGTCTGCATCAATGAGCGCGAAGACGCGCTCCGCAGCGGAAAGCCCGCTTTGAATTTGCGCCCAGAACGAGGTGAGGTTGAGCACAGGGAAGAAGAACTGGTCAAGGCTCATGATGAAGAGATACCACGCGCCAATACTGATCGCGCCCGACGCTGCGTTGATACCACCAACATATATCAGCACACCAACAAAAATGCCGCCCAATGCATTGAGCGTGGGAAAAACCAACGACAGAATAAAACCGCGCTGTACGTTCACGCCGTAGGATTGAATGTTCGATTCATCGAAGGATTTGAAAATGCTCTCTTCCTGGCGGAAGTTCTTGGCAATGGAAATGCCGCTGATGGTTTCCTTGATGGCAGCGTTTACATCTGCCATGGCTTTCATACCCTTCTTTGTGATACGCCGTGCCATGACGCGGAAACCGGAAGCCACAGCAAAGATGAACGGCAAAAAGCCGATGAGTAAGAGTGAAAGCCGCACTTCAGTACGGAAGAGCACGATGGCGATCAGAACCGCTTGAATAAATTGCGCTACCACATCGGTGATGATGACCACCAATTGACCAAAGTCGTTCGTGTCTGAGGTGATGCGCGAGACAATGCGCCCGGAGGAGAACTGGTCGTAGAAGGAAAGGTCATGCTCAGCGGCAGCACGGAAGGCGCGCGAGCGCATGTCCAACACCACGTCACCGACGGCGCGCACGATCAGACCACGCCGCAGCCAGTTCAACCCCCATTGTCCGAATGCCACGCCGACAAGTGCCGCCCCCACCAGAAGAATGTCGTTGAGGCTGGGTTGGTCTTTGATCAAGTCGACCATGCGGGCGACAATGACCGGCAATGCCGCACCGATGACCGCAATAACAATGATGACCACAGACGCAAACGCAAGCCGCGCCTTTTGCGTGTCGAAGTAGTTGACCATGCGCCATACAAGATCGCTATCCTTGTACTGGCGGTCGTATTTTTCGTCGTTTAATCCTGCAAAGAAACCCATAGTTTAGCCTTTAGCAAACAGCGTTCAGCCATCAGTTGAACAGCAATTACTGACTACTGAAAGCTGAACGCTGACTACTTGTTTATTCTCTAAAAATCCTTGAATATGCTTCAGACGTTTTCATCAACTCTTCATGCGAGCCCATGGCGACGACCTTGCCTTTGCGCAGCACAATGATGAGGTCTGCCCAGCGGATCTGCGAGAGGCGATGCGTGATAATGAAGGTGGTGCGTCCTTTGGCGGCGTTGGAAATGGCGCGCTGAATTTTGTCCTCGGTGGCGGAGTCGATGGCGGAGGTGGAGTCGTCGAGGACAAGAATGCGCGGGTCGGTGAGAAAGGCTCGGGCAAGCGCGATGCGTTGGCGTTGTCCACCGGAGAGAGTCACGCCGCGTTCGCCGACAACTGGTCCGTAGGTCTCGTCAAAATCCAGAATGAAGTCGTGGGCTTGGGCTGCCATCGAAGCAGCAATCACTTCCTCTTTCGATGCGCCCGGTTTACCAAACGCAATGTTGTCGCTGAGCGAGCGCGAGAAGAGGAAAATATCCTGTTCGATGATGGAGATCTGCGAACGCAGTGAGGCGAGATTCCAATCGCGGACGTCCACACCATCGACAAGCACCTGACCGCCGGTCACATCGTAGATGCGGTTGATGAGTTTGACGAGTGTGGTCTTGCCTGCGCCGGTCTGCCCGACGAGCGCCACAGTCTGACCGGGTTTCACTTTGAAAGAGATACCCTCGAGAACATTGTCACCGCCCGCCCCGCCTTCCGCGGGAGTGGGGTAACGGAACGAGACGTTGCGAAACTCAATTTCGCCGCGAATCTGTGAGGTCACGCCTGAGGCGTTCTGGTCGAGCTTTGTCTCGCGTTGAATGAGTTCCAAAATACGGCGGGCGGAGGAAAGTCCTAATGAGATCTGTGAATAGGCAAAAGTGGACGTGAAGGTGGGGAAGCCCAGCAATTGCAGCATGCCAAAATAACCGATCACCGCACCGACATTGATCAAACCTGCACGCAACAAAAACAAGGCATGGATCAAACCGCCTGCAAACGCCAGCCCAAGCAGCAGCATGGCAATGTAACGCGCTTCAAGGTCACCTTGTTGAACGAAGGCATCGCGCACTTTGCGGGCATTGGTCACGAAGCGATCCACTTCGGCTTCTTCCTGCGCAGCGCCTTTCATGATCTCCACGCCATCAAGCGACTCGGAGAGATGGGTATTCATCTGCCCGAAGGATGCGCGCACATCATCGGTGACTGGCGAAAGCGTTTTAAGATAACGCACCAATGTTACGAAGTAAAAGATCGTGAAGAGCAGCGGCGTAAGCACCAACGAAGGGTGATAGCGCGGACCAAAGAACAGCGGCATGAGGATGAACATGAACGAGCCGACCACAAGGTTTACACCCGGGCTGAACATATAGTTCACTTCGCGCACATCATTCGTGGCACGTGCCATCGTATCGCCCACGGGCTGCAGGTTATGGAAGGTCATGCTCTTGCCTAGCAGCGAGAGATACAACTCGTCGCGGATGTCGCGCTCCATTTTTTGCGCCATCAACTCCGCGCCAAAGTTGCGCCCCAATTGCAGCACACCGCGGACGATCTGCGAAACGCCAATGATGATCGCCAACGGCAGCAGTACAGATGTATCGGGGTTGGGAGCCAGCATGGCGTTGAAGGCATCGCCGGTCAATACCGGCACCACCACCGCCAACACCGCATTGCCGATCGCGCCCACAACAAGCATAACGACGATCCACAAGTAAGGCCGCACATGCGAAAGTATCCAACGCACAGGAGAAGAATGATCGTACTTGTTCTTCCTTTGCAAAGTAAATTCAGCTGGAACACTAAGGGAGGTCATAACAAATATTGTATCATCCTTGAATTTTCCGCATCTAGAGCCAGGGTACGGGGTTTTATACGCAGACTGGCAATC
The DNA here is from genome assembly GCA_037916115.1 of Anaerolineales bacterium. Classification (GTDB taxonomy): domain Bacteria; phylum Chloroflexota; class Anaerolineae; order Anaerolineales; family Villigracilaceae; genus Villigracilis. The sequence goes on along the minus strand of JBAIYF010000178.1, from coordinate 5,930 downwards.
CTGCCAGCGCGTACAACTCATTTAATAAGGAGAGTGCAAAATGAAAGTATCTTTACCCAAAACGATTTCCGGTTGGTGCATGTGGTTGTTCTTCCTCTGCATTGGTCTCGCAACATTTATCCCGGTTCTTGGAACCGTAGCCCCGTGGCTGGCTCTCGCCTACGCGGTGTTAAGCTTTATTGGAATGTAGTTTTTTTGCAAAGACACACGACCTCCCTTGTGGAGGTCGTGTCATTTAATCTCTGAAAATATCTCTCCACAACGCAACGAATATTCCCAATCCCCATTGGGATAGTCCCACCAGGCGGAAAGGACGGCGTGAGCCAGTGACCATTTGATGATGATCTCCTTCTGCCATCCCATACCTTCACACAACATATCCACCCGCCTCACTGCGCGGACCTTGAACCGGGTTCTGTCCATTGAGTTATCCCACGGGTTGATCATCAGCGGTCCCACTTCATACCCTGCTGGACCGATCACCCCTTTTGGGTCTATCGCCAGCCACCCACGCTCCGAAGAGAGAATATTGAAATGATGCAAGTCACCGTGAATGAGTCCATGCTCATCTGCGAACAATTCGGGCAGAACCCCCTCCACCGTATCCAATAACCCAAACGGACCCACCCCGCCGTTAAATTCATTCCGAATATTTTTCAGTTCGGCGAACCAATCAGCAAGTTGAATGAAATCATCATAGTGCGCGGCAGGGCGGTGAATCTTTCTCAGCACATCCATGAAAACACGGGTACGCTCATCATCGTCTGAAACATTCGCAAGCATATTGCCCGGCTTCAATCGCTCAAGCAACAGAAAGCCCCTGTCTTCATCACAATCCAATAACCGGCAGGCACCGTCACCGTTGAAAAGCTTCAAGGTGTGCATTTCACTCGTCAATTCGCGGTTGGGAAGACCGATTTTCAAAACCACATCGTCTCCGGCGGTGGTAGTTGCGAACGCCACAAAATTATAGGAGAGGTTCCTAACAGGCTGAATATCCGTCACCCCCCAACGCCGCGACACATCTGCTATGAGAGAAGGGATTGCGGCAAGGAAATCCTCGCCCCTTTTGCCAAATGCCTGTTGAATATTTCTTTTAAACGGACTCGGAAACTGCATATCGAAATTAAACCAGAACTCCGGGGTGTCTCCCGGAGTTCGTTATTTTCAAGATTCCTTTTGCGACTTTTCTTTCCTTGCCCGCAGCCAGCCGTTCAAACTGTACTTCACCACACGCTCATTGCCCTCAAACAGACGTTTGATATTCGGGCGCAGCGCCCAAATCAGCAGCAACTCAGCGCCAAGCCCATACCAGACATAATCCCAGGGGAGAACGCCCTGTGAAGCATAATATGCGAAAGCGAGAGTGGAATACAATGCCACCGCCATGGTCGTTACCGAAGCGATACCAATGGTGAAGAAGGTCAACATGCCCAACGGCAGAACGATCAAAATTGAAGGCAGGTACAAACCCATGGCGCCGCCCACCGAAGGCGCGCCGCCCGCGCCGCCGCGCAAACGCAGTCTGCCATTCTCGTCCTTCTCTGCAAGAAAGATCGAATAATTGTGCCCGAGGATGATGGCAATGGGAGCCAGCACATGCACAATCGGCGTTTCAGGCGCAAGCCAACGCGCGATCCACACACCCGCCGCCCCTTTCACAATATCCAGCATGGCAGTGGCAAACCCCGCCCAAAAGCCCGCAGCACGCATGGCATTGGTGCCGCCCGTGCGCCCGCTCTCGATCTCGCGGATGTCCTTGCCGGTCTTCAATTTCACGATCAGCAAACCAAAGGGGATCGAACCGAGCAGATATGCCAACACAATTGCCAGCACTTCAAAGACGAATTGCATTAAAACTCCTCCAAGAGTTGGTTTTCAAAAATTGCCGACAGAGATAAAAACACGCAACCCTAGCCATGGTTGCTGGATTGCAATATTTCCAGAGATACCTCTTCGAACCCATTATCCTCTATCCAAAAACCACGGGCTCGCCAGCCGCCATCCACACGCGCCAGGATCACGTTCACCACAGCATAGGCGGAGTCTTCAATATCGGTCGGCGAAACCGTTTCAGGTCCGGTTGGATGCGAATGGAAGATGGCAAGCAGATCCAGCCCATTAGACTCGATCCATTCAAATGCCTGCAACTGCCCAATTGGATCCACCACGAATCGCACCGGACTTTGCGCCTGATTCTCCACCACCAAAACAGACTCTACACTGGAGCCTTTGCCCGCCAAAAGACCGCACGCCTCAAGCGGAAGTTGAGCATCGACATGCGCGATCATCTGTTGCAAATGTGATTGTGAAAGGGAAAGGGTTCGCATCTTACAACAAGATGGCGGCAGCCCAGGCAACGACAACGGTCAGAATGGGTCCCACAGCCGCGCGGCGTAAAGGAATATTTTCGGCGAGATTTGCAGAGAGCAACGTAAGCCCATATAACGGACCGGTGATCGCCAGCCCGAATTGCACGGGCGAAAGCGGCCAGTAATGCAGCCCGGCACCGATCTGCGCACAGACCAACCCGATGCCGACCGCCCACGGAAAATCCCAGCGATCTTCGCCGTCCAGATGCAGAATGCGCAAGCCGATCAAGCCCGCCACGATAAAGATGTATGGGGTGACAAGGATCATGCGCGCGCCCGAAAAACGGAGTGACGTGAGCAGTACGAGAAAGAGCGCATACGCTACAGCGGTCAGCCCGGCGCGGGCGAAACCATACGAGGGCGTGGAAGGGTCAAGGGAAACGTACTCGGCAATGCAGACCGCCGAAAGCAAAACTGCTCCAAGGAGAAAGCCCCAGTTCCATGCCGAGCTTTCTGAAAGCAGGGAAAGCGGTGTGCCCATGACAAAAGCAGTGAGAGTGGGCAGGAGTAAATGCTCAAGGTTTGAGCGTTTGTTGGCGGCGGCTGGGTGGTCGCGGGTCAGCCAGTCCATTCCGGCGGCGGTGAGAGCCGCGGCAAAGAGGGTCATGAATGAGCCGATGGTGACGGGGAAGGCGTAATAAAAGCCGGGCAGGCTCAGGCTGAGCGTCAGCCCGGGAGATTGGATAAAACGAGAAAGGGCAAAGGTCAGCAGCACCGAGGCGATCAGAATGCCCATGCGGTCTGACGATGGCAATTGAGAGCGGGTTTCTTGCATGGGCGCATTGTACCAAGAAGAGCAGGTTCGTGCCGAATGTCAATATTGGGCAAACCCTACGCCAGTGTGACCCCTTCCAATTTCAACAGCCATTCCTTGGTGGGCAATCCATCTCCGCCGCCATAGCCGTGCAGTTTGCCGTCGGTGCCGAGCAGGCGGTGGCATGGAATGACGATGGGCATGGGGTTCATGGCATTGGCTGCGCCCACAGCACGATAGGCATGCGGACGGTCGATCTCGCGGGCAATATCGATGTATGTGCGTGTTTCGCCGTATGGGATGCGAAAAACGGCTTGCAGCGCCTCACGCTGGAACGGGGTGAAGAAGGTCCAGTCGATGGGGATGGTGAAGGCGGTACGTTTGCCGTTCAGGTATTCGCGCAGTTCACGGGCGTAGGGAATGAGTTTTTTCTGGCTGGGTTCGGCAGTGCGGCGGATCTTTTTTAGGTAGGCATTCAGTTCGGGCTGGGCATCTGCCCATTCGAGGGCAACCAAGCCCAAGTCTGAGGCGACGAGGCGGAAATTTCCGAGGGGGGTATCGTTCAATTCGCCGAGGTAAAGGCTTTGAGGGACGATGTTTTTCATCCTCTATAAAATACCAGAAGCATTTGCAGTCTTGTAATTTGTCAAACAATCGTAGGGTAATCGTAGGTTTTGCGTCAAGTTGATTCTGGACACCCATGATAAATTTACGTGCGTAAGGTGATTTCTCTTCTCCTCCTTTCAAAGGGAACCGCGGTCGGCGTCCGCGGTTCTCGCATTTAACGGGGTATTTAGGTTCGTGGGTATAATCGCATTATTCCAATTTTCGAGGTAATCATATGGCTGTAAAGATCACCATCATCGGTTTGGGGCAGATCGGCGGCTCGATCGGGCTTTCGCTGGCGGAGCACAAGGACAAGGTGTTCGTCACCGGGCACGATAAGGAATACGGCAACGAGCAGAAAGCAAAAAAGCTCGGCGCGGTGGATGAGAGCAACCACAATTTGCCGGCATCTGTAGAAAATGCCGACCTGGTGATCCTTGCCCTGCCGGTGAGCGAGATCCGTGAGACGCTGCGGTTTATTGCCGAAGACCTGCGCAAGGATGCGGTGCTGATCGATACTTCGCCAGTGAAAGCGGAAGTGGCAAATTGGGTGAAGGAAATTCTGCCCGACCATGTTCACTACGTTGGTGTGGTTCCCTCGATCGGTCCAAAATATATGGACTTGCCGGGTTCGGGTCTGGACTCAGCCCGGGCTGATCTCTTTCAAAAGGGCATTTTCCTCGTTTCAACCCCATCGGGCGCTTCTGGCGCGGCTGTAAAACTGATCACTGACCTGGTGGAGATGCTTGGTTCCACCGCCGTGTTGACGGACTTCGTCGAATCGGACGGTCTGATCGCAGCCTCGCACATTCTGCCGCGGTTGACCTCTGCCGCGCTGGTCAATGCAACCATCAACCTGCCCGGCTGGGTGGAGATGCGCAAATCGGCGGGCAAGGGGTTCTACGCCGCAACGTCTGCGTTCGGCGAGAATGAAGCTGAGTCGCTCGCCATGCTGGCTTCACAGAATCGAGACAGTGTCATCCGCTCGTTGAACGCCATGATGACCGCCCTGCTTGACCTGCGCGAAGACCTTGAAAGCGCAGATGATGACGCGCTGCGCAAACGTCTGCTTGCCGCTCAAAAAGGCAGGGAGATCTGGATCACGCAGCGCGGCAAAGCCGATTGGACAGGCATGCCCGGCGATGAAGTTGAGAAACCGTCTCTGATGGAAACCCTCTTCGGCTCAAAACTCGGGAAAATGGGCAGGAAGAGCGACGGATAGGCGCGGTAGAGGGATGAGCTGTTTCTGCTACATCCTCGAGTGTTCTGATGGAACGCTCTACACCGGCTGGACGACCGACCCGGAACGGCGCGTGGCGCAGCATAACAAGGGAGTCGGCGCGCGCTACACTAAAACCCGCCGACCGGTGAAGCTGGTCTATTTGGAAGAACAGCCTGATAAGATCACAGCATTAAAGCGTGAGAGAGCCATCAAGGCTCTCTCACGAAAAAAGAAAATGGAATTATTTGTGTAGGGACGAGGAAACCTCGTCCCTATATTTTTTATTCGTTCACCACGCGGCGCAGTTTCTTCATTGAACCCTTTTCGGACTCATACACACGCTTCACGCCGTCGCCAAGTCCGGCTTCGGTCACGCGGATGTATTTCACCAGACGCTCAAACCCGCCCGGCTCGACCGATGCCGCCTGGTCGCTGCCCCACATGGCGCGGTCCAGGGTGATGTGACGTTCCACCGAGCAGGCGCCCAATGCCACCGCCACCGCCGAAGGGACAAGCCCTACTTCGTGACCGGAATACCCGATCGGATTCTTCGGGAATTCCTTGCGCAGGGTTTCGATCATCTTGAGATTAAGTTCTTCCGGCTCACACGGATAGGTGCTGGTGCAGTGCATGATAACGAGATTATCCTCACCGACAGCATTCACGCCCTTGTGGATCTGCTCCATGGTGGACATGCCCGTGGAAATGATGATGGGCTTGCCGGTCTGGCGCACATACTTGAGCAGGTTGTGATCGGTCAGCGAAGCCGACGGCACTTTATAGGCAGGCGTATCGAACTTCTCCATGAAGTCCACAGCCGGTTCGTCCCACACCGAGACCATCCAGTCGATGCCTTTTTCTTTGCAGTAGCGGTCGATCTCGCGGTATTGCTCTTCGTTGAACTCCACCTTGTAGCGATAATCGAGGTAGGTAATGTATCCCCACGGGGTTTCGCGCATCACCTTTTGCTGTTCCA
>JBAIYF010000177.1:0-2995 GCA_037916115.1 Anaerolineales bacterium | reverse complement strand
AGTGATCGAACACGTACAAGATGACCGCTCCGCGATAGCCGAAATGGTGCGCGTGCTCAAAGTGGGTGGGCGGGCTGTCATCTTCTGCCCCAATCGCGGTTACCCCGTAGAGACTCACGGCATCTTTTGGAAAGGTAAATACTATTTTGGCAACAAGCCATTCGTGAATTACCTGCCAAGAGTCTGGCGCGACAAACTTGCCCCGCATGTGCGCGTTTATTCCCGCCGTGATATGCAAAACCTATTCGACGGATTGCCCGTCAAATTCATCGAACGCACCATCATTTTCGGCGCATACGACAACATCATCGCCAGAACCGGCATATTCGGAAAATTCATCCGCGCGGTGTTGCAATTTGCAGAGTCCACGCCGCTGAAGGCATTGGGCTTGTCCCATTTTTGGGTGGTGGAGAAGGTTTAGTCGAGTATTAGAAACTGAAACATATCAACCTAAAGTACTATTTGTTTTCTTGACTTGATAAGAAGGGGGGGGTAGAATGCTGAAAAGAAGGGAGGAAGCATGTCTGAAGAATACCCAAATCAAGAAAGCCCCCTAAATGTTTTATCTCAACGAGAAATACAGGTTTTGAAAGAATTGGCGCATGGCAAAAGCAATAAAGCCATCGCTGATACTTTAGGGATAACAATAAATACGGTTGAAAAGCACCTTACATTAATTTACAAAAAGATTAATGTAAGGTGTAGAGGTGAGGCAATTTTGTGGTGGATTAAGAATAGTGGGGCTTTCCGTAGTTGAACAATATCGCGAATTCGATATGATTGCTCTAGGAAATAAATGGTATAGAAACGGAGAAAAAGATGCGTAAAAAGTACGTTGTTCTTGCGTGCCTAATTATGCTAATGGCAATTTCTATGTTTGTGGCAGTAAATCGAATTTATGGCAATTCCGTGCCCGAATTTTCAGAAATGCCTAATAATACGATTGTGGTGACAAGCACTCCAGTAAATGCAACACCAGTGAATGAAAATTCGACGCAACTTCCTGCTCCCTCCCAATTGGTAGAAAAACTTGTCGCATCTTGGAACGAAAGAAATCTTATTAAAGGTCAATGGATACATACTGTTTATCAAGTTACATCAGAAGTAGATAATGGCGTAATATTGCCTGATAATACTCTGATGGCTCGTTCGTACATTGAAGAAGGTTGGTACTTTATAGGGGAAGAAGGTCTTGTCATCCAAGATGTAGTCTTTATTAAGGATCTTAAGGGAAATATTCTCCAGCAGTCCGCTTTTAAGGATGGCGTAGGAGTTAACTTTACTTTTGGAACAAGGGATTTGTTTGACCCATCATATAATTGGAAAGTTGATAGAGGTATTCTTCAGTTCTTGTTGGATGCAGAGGGCGCGGGAACAACAACCATGTCTAGAGAGTTTGAAGATGCAAATGGGAAATATCTCGAAGTTTATTACACTGAAGTTTTTAGCCAGCCTTTATCTATGAATGGTGTTGAGGGAAAGGTTGCGAGTATGAGTATTTCGGCGGTGTTCAATAGAAATGATGGAACCATGCTTTCATATAGCAATGTTTGGAATATGGCAGATGGTGGGACAATCTTGTTTGAAAAGAATGAGTTGGTAATGATCGAGCGAATAAAAGAAATACCATCTGATATTGCTGAGATTTTGGAGAGCGTAAAATGAAAAGAGGCGGTCATCACGACCGCTTCTTTTCATTTATTCTCCTTCGTCCCCGCCGGAACTTCCCGGCTGTTCTACGCGGATGACTTCGCCGTGATAGTTGATGACCACCTTGAAGCCCATCATACCCAAATAGGCGCGCATTTCTTCGGGAAAACCGGTTTGCAGGACGGCATCGAACTGCTTGTCGATGTTCTTTAGTTGATTCTCGATCATTGCCTTCGAGAAGGGATCGTCCTGCCCGAGCATTTTGGCGGTTTCGGCAGAGAGCAGGTCTTCACTGCCTTTCATCATCTCCGCCATTTGATTGAGCACGGCGCGATCCACCTGTTCGGCGGGGATGTGGCGCTTAAACCCGGCATCGTCGATAACGTAAGCCGGTTCATTGCCAATGGAGGCGGTTCCTACAGGGGTGCCGTCTTCGTCCACGACGAGACCGGCGAAAAGGGGTTGGGGCATAGTATTGTCTATGTCATTGCGAGGGCGGTAATCTTCCGCCCGAAGCAATCTCGACCTTAAGACCAGAGATTGCTTCGTCGCGACCCCGAAGAACATCGGGGCAAGCGATCAAGTGCGCTCCTCGCAATGACGTGCTTTCGTTACTGCTGTCTTCCCTCAACTGCGGCGAGCAAAATGCCCGCAGCAACGCCGAGGCGGCGATCAACCTGACCGGCGGTATCCATGCTGAAGTCGATGTTCAACTCGTAGGTGAAGGGGTTGAAATTCTGCTTGTAATCACCCACGCGGGTCTCGCCGAAGAACATGTCATAGTTCTGGGGCACAAGATTGGTGAGCAGGCGGCGCAAGAGAGCCAATCCCATGCTGTCTTCGAACAATTTGCCGCGGACATTGTCGTTCACATCGAGCACTTCCCATTCATCGCGGAACATGGAGGCGAGCCCCTTCCGGCGCAGCGCACCGACCTTTTGACCGGTGGTGCTGTCGATCACATCATAGGCGGCGGAGAAGTCAATGATCTGGCGCGCCTGAATTGCCAGCACTTCCTGCGTTTTGGCTTCATCAGAGTACACGCGGATATCTTCTTTTAGTTTGAACATTTTCTGTTCGCTGAAAAGCAGCAACTTTCCGCTGGGGTCGAACACGCGGAACTTGCCGGTGAGGGCAAAGACCTGACGTTTGAGGAGGTATTGATTGGACTGGAACATAAATTTATCTCGCTTTCCTTTTATCGATTCTCTTTGTTTTTTATGGGCGCTTATTGCCCGAACTCAAAAAATAATTTTTTATTCAACAATAACCTTTGTGCCTGAGCCAGGCTGATGCAGGTAATCCACATTGTATGGCACGACGGGGTTCGTCCAGCGGTAGACCC
>JBAIYF010000176.1:0-3444 GCA_037916115.1 Anaerolineales bacterium | reverse complement strand
TGATGGCTTGCGTGTTTCTGCGCGGCTTTATCTCCCTGCCAAAGCGCTCGGGTTCAAAGGTCCGCGCCCAGTGGTATGTTACATTCATGGCGGTCCGCAGGGACAGGAACGCCCGAATTTCGCCTGGTTCTCGATGCCGCTTATCCAGTTCCTCACCCTGCGCGGATTTGCCGTCTTCGTCCCGAATGTGCGCGGCTCCACGGGGTATGGACTTTCCTACACAAAACGCGTAGACAAAGATTGGGGCGGGCAGGATCGCCTTGACCATGTCCACGCGATGACCAAGGTGTTGCCGAACGACAAGCGTCTTGATGTGACCCGCGCCGCTGTGGTGGGACGTTCCTACGGCGGGTACATGACCCTGATGCAAGCCGGTATGCACCCTGAGTTGTGGAAAGCCTCCTGCGATATGTTCGGTCCGTATGATTTGGTCACCTTCTCGGAGCGCATCCCTGAAACGTGGAAGCCGTATTTCAAACTGGCCATTGGCGATATCGACAAACCTGAAGAACGCGCCGACTTGATCGAGCGTTCACCCAAGACCCATCTGCATAAGATGCAGGCGCCCATGCTTGTCATTCAGGGACGCAACGATCCGCGTGTGGTGGCGGCAGAGTCGGAAGACCTTGTCCGTGAGTTGAAGGCGGCGGGCAAACCCATTGAATTGCTCATTTTTGAAGATGAAGGACACGATGTATTGAAATACAACAACCGCGTGACGTGCTACAACGCCATTGCGGATTTCTTTGCCAGGCACCTAAACCCATAGTTTATGACCATTCCAGGCATCATCTTCGGCTTGGTTGTTGCATTGCTGGCAGGCGCCCTGTTCCATGCCGTTCGCGGCGGGAGCGGCTGGCGCCTGCTGCTTCATTTTGGCTTGGGGATTCTTGGTTTTGCGATTGGGCAAGGGGTGGCGTATTTCTTTGGCTTTACCCTGTTATTGCTGGGAACCATCGATATGGGTCTGGGCATTGCTGGAAGTGTGCTTGTTCTTCTCCTCGGCGACTGGCTGAGCCGCATAAAACCGGCGAATAAAAGCGGTGTATAATCCCAGCCCGTTGTAAACAATGATTGAAAGCGAGAAAAAATAAATGGAATTCATCAAAAACGGAATAGATATTTTTCTGCACCTCGATGAATATTTGCAAACCATCATTACCACCTACGGAATGTGGACGTATGGCATTTTGTTCGTGGTGATATTTATCGAGACTGGTCTGGTTGTCATGCCTTTCCTGCCCGGTGACTCGCTGCTTTTTGCCGCCGGCACCTTCGCCGCGCTGGGTTCCTTGAATGTGTGGAGCATTATCGGTTTACTGGCAGTGGCGGCTGTAGTGGGGGATGCCGTCAACTACTCCATCGGTCATTACCTTGGCGAACGCGCTTACAGCATCAAGTGGATCAAAAAAGACTATCTCGACAAGACCCATGCCTTCTTTGAGAAACATGGCGGCAAGGCAATTTTTCTTGCGCGCTTTGTGCCTATTGTCCGCACCTTTGCCCCATTCGTGGCAGGCATTGGGCGCATGTCCTATGCGTATTTTGCAACCTACAATATCTTCGGCGGCATCACCTGGGTGTTCATTTTCACCCTGCTTGGCTATTTCTTTGGCAACATTCCTTTTGTAAAGCAGAATTTCGAACTGGTCATTATCGTCATCATTTTGGTCTCGGTTCTGCCAATGGTCTTTGAATGGTTGAAACACCGCCGCGAAGCCCAAAAGGCAGCCGCGTAGGAACTTGTAGCAAACAGAATAGGACTCTAAACATTGGAACACATTGAACTTACCAAAACAGAAACCTCCTCGCTGGAGCAGGAAACCCTGGCAGAAAAAATGGAGTTGATCATCGAGAAACTCCCACCCGAGGAAGTGACCCTGCGTGAGATCGTCGACATCGTCGGCACCGACAGCTTGCTGCTGTTGACCATCTTTATGTCATTGATCTTTCTCGTTCCCGTATCCATCCCCGGCGTGAGCACTGTCTTTGGCACCGGCACGCTGTTGATCGGCATTACCCACCTGTTCGCAAGGCATCTCTGGCTTCCGAAGTTCATCGCCGAACGAAAACTGTCCTCACCCAAATTGGCGGAGGCTTTCCGCCGCGCCATTGTATGGCTGCATCGGGTCGAGAAGGTCAGCAAACCGCACCGCCTGAGCAAACTGACTTCAGGAAAAGCGGCAAACGTGATAAACAACCTTGCCTTCATCCTTGCCGCACTCCTGCTGATGGCTCCGTTCGGTTTCATCCCGTTCAGCAACACCCTGCCCGCACTTGCGCTCATCTTTCTTGCCCTCGGCATGATGGAACGCGATGGCGGCTCGATCCTCCTCGGTCACCTCTCAAACGTCGCTACGATCATTTACTTCGGCTTCCTCATCGCGGGTGGCGGATGGTCGATCAGTCAGTTCATCAGCTAACAACGGACAGGTCAGGCGCAACCTGACCTGTTTTTTTATGAAATATTCCGCCATTCTTTTCACACTTTTTATCATTGTTCTCATCGTCCTTGCCGACCTCAATGCCCTCCCGCCTTTTATTAAAGCCATTTACGATTATCCATATGGAGATAAGGTCGGGCACCTCATCCTGTTTGGACTGCTCAACTTCTTTATCACCTCAGCCTTTCTTCACTCGCTTCCCAACCGGACCTCGAGCCGGGTTGCCCTTTCAGTGGGTTTGATCCTCGCCATGTTCGTCACCGCCGAAGAATACTCGCAGCAGTTTGTCGCCGTCCGCACCTTTGACCTGGTTGACCTCACCGCCAGTTACGTAGGCTTGGTCATCGGCGGGTGGGCAGCTTGGAGATTGAGAAAATAAAGAATCTTTCCTCTTTCTTCTTGTGTTTGGAAGAAAGAGGAAAGAAAACGAGGGGGAGCAGCCTTACGGCTTCAACACCAAATGCCCTTCGGCATCGGCGATGATGGAGTCCTGTTCCCACCACATTGGGTAATACTTGATCTCTGCCCAGAGCGGAGCCATGTCAATGTAGTGCGGATGATAGGCATGACCCGACTGCCCCGTGGTGTGGACGGTGAGCGAGTCATTCAGGTTGTTGAAATCCACGATCATGCGCATGGACGGCAGCCAATCCACGAAGAAGCCGGTGCCAAGATCCCAGCCGGTGGCGTTTACCAGGCTCTGCCCGCCGCTGGTTTCGAACGGTCCGCGGTTGAAGAGGTCTTCGATCAGGAAGACGCCTGATTGACCCAATGTGCCGTTCTCAAAGGTGGCAGTGTGCAGTTCGCCCCAATGCGGCCACTTGGCGGGGTCTTTGCCGTATTGATCTTCCAACTGAGCCACGGTTTCTTTGAGAGAAGCAATGAAGATGTCATCGCGGGTTTCGACCACATCCGTTGTAGCTTTGTCATCCCAGAAGAAGTGATCGGGTTGAGGCAGCAGGATGCGGAAGGTTTCAAAATCCTTCGAGCCGCCGCTGAC
>JBAIYF010000175.1:0-3389 GCA_037916115.1 Anaerolineales bacterium | reverse complement strand
CCCACGCCGTGGAGCGGTAACGCCACCCCAACCGTTGTCCCCGCTGCCGCAATTCCCACTGCTACATTTACCACTGGGACGATTCCTCCCAACACTCCCGAGCCCAGCAGTGCGTCCAATCCATTATGTGGAGGAGCCTTCCTCCTGCCTGCATTGTTTGGAATGATTTTCATAAATAAGAAGCGCAAATAAAATAAAAAGGCGGCTGTCATGTTTCAAATGACAGCCGCCTCATTCTTTCTTCTTAACTTCTTTCTTTTTCCTTACTTGATCCCCGCCACCTTCAACCCATCCTGAAGGATCGCCTGCACTTTGTCGGCGTGTCTTGTCTCGCAGTACACACGCAGGATCGGTTCCGTACCGCTGAAGCGGATGAGCATCCAGCCGCCGTCTTCCAGTTTGAATTGGAAACCATCCACGGTGACGACTTCGGTCACTTTCAAGCCGCCCAGTGTGGACGGATAGTTATCGCGAATGATCTGCTTGCGCGACTCGTGGTCGCCGCTGAAGGGGCTATCTACACGGTCGTAGTAATACTCACCGCCCACCTTGGCAAACAGGTCCTTGAGCAGTTCGGTCGGCTTCTTGCCGGTTTTCACCATGAAATCGAGCATGTACAAGCCCGCCAGAATACCGTCACGTTCAGGCACATTCCCGCGGAAGGCGTAGCCGCCGCTTTCCTCACCGCCGATCAGCGCATTGGTCTCGGTCATCTTTGGGGCAACATATTTGAACCCTACGCCTGTCTCATGCACAGGCACACCGTAGATTTCACCGAGCTTGTTCAGCATGCCAGTCGTCGAAAGCGTCTTGACGATGTCACCGCGTTCGCCGCGTACTTCAAGCAGGTAATAGGCGAGCAGAGCGTACACCCGCAACTGATTGATGAACTCGCCGTTCTCATCGCCAATGCCACAGCGATCTGCATCACCGTCGGTGATGAGCAGCACATCAGCTTTGTTGGCAACCGTTGCTTTCAAGCCCACATCAATGTTCGGGCGAATGGGTTCAGGGCGCTTCATTTCAGGGAACGACGGATTGCGCTCGTTGTGGATTTCGATGATCTTGGTCTTGCCGCCGCCCAGCAGACGGGTAAACCAGCCTGCGCCGTTGCCCCACATCGCATCGACAACTACAGTAAGCCCGGCATCTTTGATCGGCTGCAGGTCGATCAGACCATCACGGGTGAGATGTTCAATATACGGTGTCGCCGCATCGAACTTGACAATTTCGCCAGCGGCTTCGGCTTCTTTGTAATCTTTGCGCTTCACATCTTTGATGTCATCTGGAATGCCCGCTTCGATCTGCTTCAAGCCTTCCGGGTCGATCGCGCCGCCCGTCTCATTACGGACCTTAAAGCCGTTATCGGTGGGGGGGTTGTGGCTGGCGGTAATGTTCACCGCGCCCGCCGCTTTCTTATCCACCACCGCATAAGCAATGACGGGTGTCGGGGTTGCGCCGTCGGTCAGGTACACTTTCAAGCCATTGCCTGCCAAAACCTCGGCGACTGCTGCCGCAAAATTCTCGGAATGGAAGCGCTTGTCATGCCCAACCACGATCCACTGTCCCTTTTTGCCCTGGGCGAGCATGTACGAAGCAAACCCCTGGGCACAGCGGCGCAGATTATCGAATGTGTAATCCTCGGCAATGACGCCGCGCCAACCGTCTGTGCCGAATTTGATCTTGAATGCCATTGATTTCTCTCCTAAGAACGTGATTGGAAAATTATAACAAACGTAAAAAGCGGACTTTAGTTTTCCGTAAAAATAACCTCGATCTGGTTCCCGCTATACCAACCCATACGCATCCTGTATTCCTGTGCATCGAGAGTAATGCCCAGATTCTCCCAATCTGCCACCGTGTTATTCGCTATGGGACGGTCGAGATTGCCGAAATCGAAAATCGGAGCGCAACGGGCATCGACGACCGAAATGATCTTGAACGACTTTGAATTCCCATCTCCGGTGAATTTCATTTCGCCAAGCATACGGCTGCCGTCTAACAACTGCGCCCCATATACTGCATCTTTTTTGAATGTGATTCGTTGGGATACGCCCAACTGCAGGGCGACTCGATTCGCTGCATCAACATCGGCAAAATAATTCTCAAGGCACAAACCGCTGTTCTGGCTGGCAGGTTCGGTCGGGGTCGCTGACGTTTCGTTGGTTTCTGGTGTTGCAGTGGGTGTCGTGGCTGCCGGGCGGTTTGCCAGCACTGTGATCAGCGTCACAACGATCGTGCCGATCACACCAATCAGCGCCACATAGATCTGTGTTCTGTCAACTTTGCCATCCGACTTCTTCTTTGCCATGATCTCTCCTAAGGTTGTGGTGTTGCAGTAGTTTCAACGGGAGGAACCGCAGTAGGTGTGAACGTATCGAACGGTACGGGTGTTGGTGTAAGTGTCGGCACAACTGGCGTTTCACCAGAGAGGAGGATCTGCCAGGCAATTTCCAGATCGCCTGAAGCCACCACCGGGAAATCCGGCAGGTTGCCGAGCGCCAGGTCGAGCCGTTCAATGGCATTTGTCAAAACTGTATCCTTCTTTTCAGCGTTCAATTCCACCAGCAGGTCGCGCGCTGTTTGCACATCGTTCTCTGCCAGCCCAAAATTGCTCTGCGCCAGATACAGCCGCGAGCGTGCCAACACATCCAACACGCGGGCGAACATCACTTCATGTTTCAACTCAAGCAGCACTGCGTCGTTGTTCTCTGTCATTTGCGCCTCAAGGGTTGCTTGCATTTCCTCCAACTGAGCCAGTGAAGCCGTGTGAGCTTCCACAGAATCCTCCAGCGCAGATACACGCACATTCATTGCATCCACTTGTTCGCGCAGTTGGGTCACTTCAGTTTCCATCTCGCTCACTCTTACTGTATTTTCTTCCAGCGGCGTGAGGAATGTATTTTGAATATAAGGCAGCGTCAGTGAAAGCAACAACCCCACAGCTCCAAATAAAAGGGCGAGCATGATCAATCGCAGCAAGGCATTCATGAACCATTTGAACGCCCGCCCCAAACGCTTTAGGAAGGTGTCCTGCTTCACAGTGGAATCTTGTGTGGGCGGTTTCTCCCCAAGCGTTGCGGGCGCCGCCTCTTCCCGTACCGGGACCATGGCGCTATTTTCTGGTGTCTTTTCTTCCGCCCCGGCAAAGGACTGCATCCGCGCGAGGGTTGCCTTGCCCATACCTTTGACCTTCAGCACATCCTCTTCGCTTTCGAAGGGACGTGCCGAAATGATTGCGCCTGCCAGTTGACTGTTCACGCCGGAGATTTGAACCAGGGTGTCGAAGTCTGCAGTGTTAAGAAATTCAAGGAAGGTACTCATGGATTCTCCTGTGAGGTCATTGTACAACAAAAGGTATCGGGCAAGTCTCAGGCTTCAGAAAACTG
>JBAIYF010000174.1:0-2325 GCA_037916115.1 Anaerolineales bacterium | reverse complement strand
TGCGGAAACTGGTGTAACCCCTATGATGGAGGCCCCGGTCACTCCAGAGACGTTCAAGGCGAAATCTGAGCCGTTCGAATCCACTCCAGTTACATCTTCAGTGAAGGTGACTGTGAAATTCACGATCTTTGATGCGGTTGGGGTTACATCGCTCCGTTTTATTGATAACAGACAGGGTGTGCCTGGAATCCCATTGGGAATAAAGTTCTGCCCGGTTTGTGTTGAAGAAATATTGCTAAACGACTTGTTTGCGGGAGTGAACTTAAAACATGCATTATTAGCAGGAGTTAGGGCTCCACTCCAGCCGGTCGGAACAGAAATGGAATAGCTTCCATCCGGGTTAGACGTCACTGTTTTGAGAGTGGCATCTACGTACCTGAGGGTTATTCCTGGAACGCCCACAGAGCCTGAAATAGTAACCGGCTTATCGGTACAGGTGTAGATGCGAATGTCATCAACCCACCACCCCCAATTGCCAACGTATTGGTCTAATCCCATGCGCCAGCGGAACGAAACAGATTTGCCTGCTAAAGGGTACAGATTCAAGCGCGTACTGATGTAACCGTGACTTGAATCTACAAATGCAGATCTTCCTTTTAGCGGGTTTGTCGAAGCGGAGTCGGAAGAGATGGCGCCGTTGTATCCATTTGTATCTATGAGAGAACTGGCGTCATTCCAAGCGCCTCCATTGACGCTATATTCAATAATACCGCCATCATAGTGCTCTCCATCCGTTGTCTCGAAATCATACGCATGGGCAAAGTGCAAATAAGCATTCGCCGGGATGTTTTTTGCAGACCACTGGGCGGTTGCATCGGTGCTGGACCCATTTTGTGGGTAGTCATTTGCGTACAAGAAATGCTCACCAGAACGTGCAAATGGACCATAGGGTGAGTCTAGTTGCCAGCGTAGCGTGCTCCCATTATTGATAGTCCAATCACTTAAGCCGTTTTCGAAACCTTCTTGATAAACGGTGCTCGTATATGGGCTGGCATTGCCGCAGAATTGAGCTTCAGCGTTGTACCCTGCTAGAGGTTGAAGATTCATTTCAACGGCGTCGGTGGCGTCACGTACTTCCCCGCAATCTGCAACGGTAATACCCGCGGTGCCGCCGATCAGGTTGACACAAGCCTGGTACAGTAGATTGTATAGATCGGCATAATCTGACCCTGAAGTGAGCAGGTTGGTCTGTGCCTCGTAATAAATAGCCAGCGTTTTGTTCATTCCTAATGGGGTGACGGTTTTATTGTTAAAAGTACCGCCCTCGATCATCAGGAAGGCTGCCTTATTGTTAATGCCGCTGTTATAGTGGACACCGCCATTATCATCAGAGCCGGTGTAGTAATTCGGGCTGGTCATTTTGTCGGGGTCACCATAGGCTGATGGGTTACTCATGCTGCGTATTGCCCCGCCCGATTTATCTTCTCCAATCAGCCATTTGACATATGCTGCATCATTTCCAGCGCCATTTTGTTGGTCGAAAGCTTCCCCCCAGATATCTGAGAGCGACTCGCTGATGGCGCCGGATTGGTAATAATAAAATAGATTGGACTCGTATTGCGTAACAGCATGAGTGAGTTCGTGAGCTACGATATCATCTGTAGAATAACCATTTCCGTATACAGCCTGCGTGCCGGACCAGTACGCATTATTATAGTTACTTCCGAAGTTTACGCTTGAGATGATTGGGAGGTTTTGGTTGTCAAGACCTTTCCTTCCGTGTTGTGTATAGTAAAAGTAATAGGTCGCAAGTGAATAATTTTGCGCATTCAATGCATTGATGTTACTTGAACAGTCAAAATTTATTACATCGCACACAAAGGTCCCTGGCAGCAGGCTTTCATCACTAGACCCAGCCATTGTAAATGTTCTTACTGAAGGGCTGTTCTTGATCGCGATACTCTTGCCCTGTGTTATCGCAGTACTGCTTACTTGAATCAGGTAGTCGCCGTGGAGGTCATTGGCTTTGTAAGGGGTAGCCGCAAACCCGAGTGCATCTGTTGTAACCGTGATCGAATTTGAGTTGTTTGAGAACACCCCGCTTGGCCCGGAGGCTGGTGATGTGAAAGTTACCTCAACGCCGGGCACAGGCAAGTTATTTTGATCGACAACCATTGCCTTTAAGACATTCAAAGCATTTTGTGATAAAAAGACGGTTTGATTACTTACAGGAGAAATATATATACCAACAGGTATGCTTCCTGTTGTATTGATACCGCTTTCCCATGCTCCAATATCGCATCCTGCACCGATCGGTCGTGATTTTTTCGATATGTCCTGGTTTGGGCATGAAGCGGCTTCTGCCTGGTTGATCGCTGGGCTTGT
>JBAIYF010000173.1:0-4478 GCA_037916115.1 Anaerolineales bacterium | reverse complement strand
CTTTGACACCATTCAAACAAGCGGCGAGGGTTTCCTGCACACCTGCCCAGGCTTTGTTCTCGGCTTCATAACCGCGGCGGCGCACGGATTCATCGGGATGCGAGCGCAAGTTGATGAGCGCAGGCATGGGCATCTTTTTCACTTCGCCGTCGAGTTCAAAGTCCACGGTCATTTGCGAGGTGAGTGTGCCTTGCAGTTTGCCAAAGGCGCTGCCGCCGCTGAGGGTCATTTCGGCAGCGAGGATTTCTTCGGCTTCGCTCATCAGGTATTTGGATTGCTCCGCCGCCTCGAGCAGGATGAATTCATGTGCTTTGGCGGAGGCATTGGTCTTGACCGCCTTTTTGATGGCGGGCTTGCCGAGCTTGCCTGCCCAGGCGGTGAATTTGGTATTGAGTACGCTGGCTTGCACGCTCATCTGCTGAAATTCAGAGAAGGTGCGCATGGCTTCCTTGTTGCGCGAGTCGGTGGTGATGAAGGAATACAGGTAGGCAGCCATGGTGCCGGAGAGGTCATAGATCTCGTTGAAGCGGTCCACGGACTCGCCGAGCAGTTTGCCGAGTTTCTTCGGGTCGGTCTTGGAATCTGCCTTGAAGGCTTTCTTGAAGAAGGCTTCCATTTCATCGAGCAGTGATTTGTATTTCTTGACGGCGGCTTTGAATTGTTTGGAGTCGAGCGAGGGGTAGACGTTGGTCAGGTCCCAACGCGGAGCAGAAACGGGCATGGATCATTCTCCTTTGTGAGTTAGTGTATTGAGTATACCGTGATAGATTTTCATCTTTCCACCTTCTACGGTAGTGAATCCTAACGGCAGATGAACGTTGGAATACTCGATGTGCGCAGGGTGGCATCCACCATGCTGCCAACCAGGACTTGTTGTATTTTGTTGCCGCTGTGGCTGCCCATCAGGATCAAGTCCGCATTGTACTCGGCGGCGATATCGGGCAGGGGGCGCGGCGGCTTTTGCTGGCTGAGGATGTACTTCGCCTCCACCTCGTGCAGTTCGAGATAGCGGCGGGCGTAATCCTGCACATCTTCTTTCAGGTTGCCGTCTTCGCGGGCGGTGAATACGGTCACTTCGGTCTTCCACATTTCTGCCAGGTAGGCGGCAACGAAGAGCGCCTCTTTGGAGAGTTCGGAGCCGTCGAAGGCGAGCAAAGCGCGGGTGATGGGAGTTGCCCCGGATGGAACAGCAAGCAATGGACGGGATGATTTTTCAATGATGTTTCGAAAAGGAGAATTCAATACCGAGAGCCCGGCGCCGGGCGGGTTGACCAGTTTGACGATGACCAGGTCGGTGGCGATGGCGCGTTCGATGATGCGTGTGGTGATGTCGCCCACATCCACGGCGAGCGAACCTTGCACGCCCGCATCGCGGCAGACTTGCTCAAAGCGTGCTTTCACCGCCTGCGCTTCGGGGCTTTCCGCCTCTTCTTTGTTTTTGACGATGTGCAGTCCATGCAGGCGGGCACTTTCACGCTGGGCGATGACGATGCCTTGATAGAGTGCGTCCCAACTTTCCTCCTGCCCGCTGAGGGGAATGAGGATGTCTTCAAAGAGGTGGTCGGTGTAGCGGGCAATGGTGCGGGCTTTGCGCCAGCTTCCACTTTCGGCGGTGATGCTGCGATTGAGGATCAGGTCGGTGGCGGCGGCTTCGGATTGCAGTTCCCAGCCGAGTTCTTTTTGCAGGGCGGCGCGGTTCTCCGAGATCCAGATGTAAAGGTCGGTGATGGTGCGCTCGGGGAACCACTGCAACAGTCCACGGTCGCGAATGGCTTCGGCGAGGGGAATGTACATGGTGTCGTACCAGTGTGCGGCGGCGTCTTGAAGCGTGGACACTTGTTGAGTCTCGTCTTCATCCATGTATTTGCAAACGTTGACCTGTTCCATCAGTTTGGCGTATTGTCCGGGGATGGTAACGCTCAGGTCTACATTGGGGCGGGCATTGGCAATGCCGGTCTCTTCGAGGAATTCGACATACTCCGCTTTGACGATCAAGTCATCGAGATCGGTTTCGGGGGTGAGTTTTATATCGGTGTTAAATTCGACCACGTCTGCTTCGATGGTGCTCAGCCCTTCCTGGCGGGCGATCGAAACGCGGTGGTTGCCATCAACAACAAAATACACCTCACCCACTTTGTAGACGTTGATGGGCGGAAGACCCATGCTGTCATCCATGGCAGCTTTTACACGTGCCCAGCGTTCACGGTCGCTGTCGTTGCGGGGCAGGAAGGTGCGGGTGAAGTCGGTGTAGCGCCCCACGCTGCCAACAATGGCATTGAGCGGAATGTTCTGAATGCCGCGTTCGGTACGGCTTTGCAAGCGTAGTTTTTTGGCTACTTCATCATAGGATAGCAGGCGGTTGGATTTGCCCGTAAAGCGTGCAAGCACCTCTTCAATGGAGGCGCGCTGGCGGGCGTTTTGAAAATCTTCAATCGCCGATTGAAAGCTTCGAAAATCGTTCGTCATACTGTGTTTTAGAATATTCCCGACAGATGAGTATAAGATGAATGGGTATTCGCAACAAGTACGAATGTGGCTGTAGCGGAATTGGGAAGTTCTTAACGCGAATTTCACGAATTAGCAAATGGCGCGCATAAAAGAGAAAAAAATTCGGGACATTCGCCTATTCGAAACATTCGCGTTAAAACAGGTCTGTTAGCCTTATCTGTGTTTATCTGTGGTGAATCAAGCTGTAAAATGAGAAACTTTCAAGATGAAAAATTCGTCTGTTTGGAGTACAGTTAAACTGTAGTTGGAGGATGTGTTATGAAACAAGATAAATTTCTAACCGGTATTTTGATTGGTGTTGGGGCGCTGGTTGTGCTGGCGTTGGTGCTCTTTTTTACCCGGCAGGACACACGCGATTATCTGCCTGAAGATACCCCCGAAGGCGTGGCGCACAACTATGTGCTGGCAGTGCTCAACAAGGATTATGAAAAAGCCTACGGCTATCTTGCCGACCTGAAATACAAACCCACTTATGAAGAGTTTCGCCAGTCATTTCTCAATGGCATGGTGAGCCCGGCTGGTACTGGACTGGATGTGGGTACCGCCACCATCACCGGCGATGAAGCCGTGGTGGACCTGACGGTTTATTATGCATATAGCGATCCCTTCTCTGGGCGCACCGGCAGCCCCGACCGTGCCCTGTTGGTGGAACAGGATGGCGAGTGGAAGGTCAGTGCCATGCCATACAACTTTTGGGATTGGAGCTGGTATCAGGAGCCGTACAAGCCGTAATGGCTGAAGGAAACTTATGAAAACCATTCGTCGACTTTATTTTTATGCCGTGGCTGCCATCAGCATCGAAGTGGTGTTGTGGGGCGTCATTGGCTTGCTTCGTTCGATCTTCAACCAGCAAGAGATCGCCAATAACGCGTCCAACCTGGCATCGGCACTGGCGCTGATCTTTGTAGGTGTGCCGATCTTCCTGATCCACTGGGCGTGGGCTCAGAATGTTTCGTCCAAAGATGCCGAGGAACATACATCGAGTGTGCGCGCCATATTCCTGTATGGAATTCTGCTTGGCACGCTCATCCCGGCTGTGCAGAATACTCTGGCATTCATCGACCGCACCTTGCTCGGCATTGCCAGCCTCTACCCCACCCGCGCCATTGTCGGCGGTTCGCAATCGTGGCAGGATAATCTCATTGCGGTGGTCATTAACCTGTTGATCGCCGCCTACTTCTGGAACATTCTTCAAAAGAACTGGCGTACCCTTGCGGAAGAAACCGAAGCATTTTCAGAGATACGCCGTCTGGCACGTTTCATCTGGATGCTCTATGGCTTGTTGATGATGGTGTATGGTGCCCAACAGTCCCTTTCGTATGCATTCACAACACCGTCTAATGTGCTTGGAGAAGTAGGGCGGGAAGTGGCGGTGAATGCGATCTCGTTGCTGCTGGTGGGTACGCCCATTTGGTTCTACGCCTGGCGCTTCCTTCAGGACGGATTGGCTGATACCGCCGAAAAAGAGTCTTACCTACGCCTTGGCATTCTCTACCTGCTGAGTTTGGGCGGGTTCATCACCACCCTGGTGGCGGGTGGAAATTTGATCTATTTGATCCTGCTGCAAATTTTGGGAGAAGGCGACATCCTGCAGGAATTTGTGCGCCAGCTCGGTGGACCAATTTCCATTGGTGTGCCACTGGGCGCCGTTTGGGCGTATTACGGCAGTTGGTTGAACCGTCAATTTGCTTTTGATGAGAACCTTCCGCGCCGTGAAGGCAAGCAGCGTTTGTACTTTTACATCCTGTCCTTCCTTGGGCTGGGCGCTTCCATATTTGGCGTGCTTACACTGTTCTCCGTGTTGATCGACCAGTTACTGAAGACACCTTACGTGGGCGAAAGTGGATTCGCCGAGCCATTATCTGGCGCACTGGCAACCCTGGTTGTCGGGCTTCCGGTCTGGCTGACGGCATGGCGGCGGATGCAGACCCAGGCATTGGCAGATACAGACATGGGTGATCATGCGCGGC
>JBAIYF010000172.1:0-8084 GCA_037916115.1 Anaerolineales bacterium | reverse complement strand
AGTGGAATTACTGTTGCTGCGCAAACGGGACGACCTAACTTGGGAAGCTCTGGTGGGGGGCAAAGGGTTGCGTATAGGCAAGAAGTTGCAAGTTGAGAACGGTCCATGGGCAGAGATCGTCGAGTTGCTCGAAGGCTCGGAGCGGTTGATCCGGTTCGAGGTCCCGATTGAGCCGTACTTTTCCCAGGTGGGTAATGTGCCGTTACCGCCATACATCCACGAAAAGTTGAGCGACCCGGAGCGTTATCAAACTGTGTTTTCAAAAGAGCCTGGGTCGGCGGCTGCACCCACGGCGGGGCTGCACTTCACGCCTGAGTTGCTGGCGAACATTCAGGCGATGGGTGTGAAGATCGCGTATGTGACGTTGCACGTGGGCTTGGATACATTTGCGCCGGTAAACGAGGACAATCCCGAGGAACATAAAATTCACAGCGAGTGGTGCCACTTGCCGCAAGAGACCGCGGATGCCATTAACGCGACTAAGCGCAATGGGGGCCGGGTAATCGCTGTAGGCACCACCAGTGTGAGGACGTTGGAGAGTGCCGGGCAGAACTTGAACTCAAACGGTGAGGTTGTGTCTTTTACCGGACCAACTTCGCTGTATATTCTCCCTGGATTTCAATTCAACGTAGTGGATGTGATGATCACGAACTTCCACTTGCCAAAATCCACATTGATCATGCTGGTGAGTGCGTTTGCGGGGCGTGAGAAGGTGCTGGAGACGTATGAGTTGGCTGTTCGTGAGGGGTATCGCTTTTATTCGTTTGGCGATGCCATGTTCATCGAATAATTACCAATTACGAATTCCCAAACAAATTATGAATTTGGAACAACACAATAAACAGATTATTGCCTGCCGGAAATGTCCGCGCCTGGTTGAATGGCGCGAAGAAGTTGCACAAGTCAAGCGCAAGGCATACATTAACGAGGAATATTGGGGTAAGCCGGTGCCGGGCTTTGGTGACCCGCAGGCGCGTGTGATGGTGGTGGGACTGGCTCCCGGCGCGCACGGCTCGAACCGAACGGGACGTCAATTTACGGGGGATGCTTCGGGAAATTTTTTGTATCCGGCGTTGCATAAGGCTGGGTTTGCGAACCAGCCCAGGTCGGAGTCTCGAAGCGATGGTCTCATCCTCAACGATATGTATATCACGGCGTCTGGTCGTTGTGCTCCGCCAGATAATAAGCCGAGTCCTGAAGAGTTGAATAATTGCCAGCCTTATCTTGAGAGGGAATTAGAGATTATTAATCCTGGGGTGATTGTGTGCCTGGGTAGGATAGCATTTGAGAGGATTTTGAAAATATATTCCGAAAAGATCTCGGTATATAAATTCGCGCACGGTGCGTCTTATCAACTGGCGAATGGGAAGTGGGTTTTGTGTTCGTACCACCCCAGCCAGCAAAATACCTCTACTAAAAAGCTGACCCCAAAAATGTTCGACGCGATTTGGGAAAAGGCAAAATTACTCGTAAATAGGAAGTAGGAATCAATGAAGAAGTTTATAAAGATTTCGGCGATTGTGGTTACGGTCGCTTTGTTGGTGCTTGTCTCGGTATTTGTGGTGTGGGCAAGTGACGCCTCCGCTGCAGATGCGACCGCCATTCAAATGCTCACTTCAGACGCGCAGGTGGATGTGCGTGAAGAGAATGGTTGGGTGGTGTTCGCGCCTGCGGGTGTCAGCCCCGAAGCGGGTTTTGTGTTTTACCCGGGCGGCAAGGTTGATTTCCGTGCGTATGCCCCGGCGTTGAAATTGATCGCGAAACAGGGATACTTTGTGGTGGTTGTACCTGCTCCTCTGAATTTGGCGTTCTTTGACGTGAACGCTGCGGCGCGTGTACAAACCGCCTACTCTGAGATCACGAACTGGTTCGTGGGTGGACATTCCTTGGGCGGTGTGGCAGCTTCTTCATTCGCCGCGTCTGGCAATGTGCGCGGTGTGGTCTTTTGGGCGTCTTACCCAGCCGACGACTCGCTGAAAGTTAACAATATTCCGGCGGTTTCGATCTATGGCACAAATGATGGGCTTGCGACCAGTGAACAGTTGGATGCTTCACGTGACCTGCTCTTGCCGGATACGAAATTCATTGCCATTGAAGGTGGCAACCATGCCCAGTTCGGCTCATACGGACCTCAAGCTGGCGACAACCCCGCCAGCATTTCTGCACAGGAGCAGTGGCAGCAAGCCGCTGATGCCACCGTTGACTTTTTTGCCGAAGTCTTGAAGTGATCTGAAGTACGGTTTCTCTAGCGCTCATTTTATTGTTATGGTTCATCGCTTAAGTCTATTCCGCTGGAAGAAGTTTATCTTCTTGTCTCTTGTCTTTGCCTGCACCACCATGGCATTGGGACCTTTCGTTGTGCCTGTGCCGAATTTGGAAGGTTTGGTGGATGCGCGCGAGTTTATCGAACCCGATAGCAAGTTCATTGAGATTAACGGAGTGAATATCCACTACAAAGAGGCGGGTTCGGGAGAACGTACTTTCATCTTGCTACATCCCTTTGGCGGCAGTACTTACACCTGGCGTGAAGTAATGGATGATTTTGCGCAGCATGGCAGGGTCATTGCCTATGATCGCCCTGCTTTTGGCATTACCGAACGTCCCATGCCTGAAGATTGGGAGGAGAATCCCTACGGTATAAAAGCCAATGTTGAAATTCTGCGCACCCTGCTCGATGAGTTTGGAATCGAACAAGCGGTCATTGTTGGCAACTCGGCGGGTGGTGGGTTGGCAGTGGCATTCGCATTGGAGTACCCCGAGCGGATCGATGAACTTATCCTCGTGGCGCCCGGTGTGGGTGGCGGGCGCGGACCGCAATTCCCGGCTTGGGCGTTGCCGCTGATGTGGACTCCGCAGATGCGTCATCTCGGTCCGCTGATGATGCGCGACTATCAAGAACGCCTGCCCTGGACGATTGAACGCGAGTGGTATGACCAATCCAAACTCACCGATGAGATCCGCGAGAAGCATCTGCAGATTTTGAGAATCAAAGATTGGGATCGCGCTTTTTACGAACTGACTTTCGCGCCAGCCTATCCCGAACTGCGTCCTCTGCTGCCGAACCTTACCCTGCCAGCCTTGGTCATTTCCGGCACGGAAGACCGGCTTGTGCGCACGTGGTATGTTGAAGCCATTACTTCCGAAATGCCAGATGCTGTGTTGGAATACATTCCGCAATGCGGGCACGTGCCTATGGAGGAGTGCCCCGCTGAATTTATGGAAGTTGTACTAAAATATCTGGGATTATGAATTCTTTGTTGTTGCAAAATGGTGAACTCGCTCCCGATTTCACCCTCATCGATATGCACGGCGACCCCGTCCAATTGTCAAGTTATCGCGGCAAAAAAACGATCGTGCTTTCCTTCCTGCGTGGGTTCATCTGACCACATTGCCGCGCGCAGTTGGCGCGCTTCCGCGATTCGTATTCCGGTTATCTTGAACGTCAAGCTGAGTTGATCGCAGTCGGTCCGGATGGACTTGAACAATTCCAACGGTATTGGGAAAGAGAAAAACTTCCCTTCATTGGACTACCCGACCCGGATCACACTGTCGCAAAACTGTACCGACAGGAGGTCGACCTTCTTAAGTTTGGGCGCATGCCGCTGAACTGCATTGTGGACATTGAGGGGCGCATCCGATACATCCATTACAGTGCCAACCGCATGGACTACCCCGATACGGAAATCTTTTTTAATGTAATAGATGAGTTGAATGCGGCATCCAAGTAATATGACACTTGGACGTATTGCTTTTCTTGGATCAGGTGAGACATCACTTGCCGGAGGGCGCATCTTTGAAAGTCTCGCCCGCCTCATTCCCGACCCGTTGCGGATCGCCATTCTGGAAACCCCAGCTGGCTTTGAGCTTAACGCATCCCTGGTTGCCGGTCGCGTGGGAGAGTTTCTCAAGTCCCGCCTTCAGAACTACAAACCGACCATCGACTTGATACCCGCCCGTAAAAAAGGGACGGAGTTCAGCCCCGATAATCTTGAGATCCTCAAACCGCTTTTGCAAGCCAACCTCATATTTATGGGACCCGGCAGCCCCAGTTACACAGCGCGCCAATTACAAGGCACACTGGCATGGGACATTATCCGTGCGAGGCACCGACAGGGCGCCACGCTCGTGTTTGCCTCTGCTGCCACCATTTCGGTGGGGCAGTGGGTTTTGCCAGTGTATGAGATCTACAAAGTTGGCGAAGATGTCCATGTAAAAGATGGGCTTGGCATTTTCTCCGACTTCGGCATGCATGTTTCCTTTGTTCCACACTGGAATAATGCCGAAGGCGGTGTAGACCTTGATACCAGTCGCTGTTTTATCGGCATGGAACGCTTTGACCAATGGCGGCAGATGACTCCAAAAGAAAACATCATCGTCGGCTTGGATGAACATTCCGGCATTATTTTGGATTTTGATAAAGCCGTGTGTGATGTGCACGGCGTCAGCTCGGTGACAGTGATGAAATCCTCCGGTGTGGAAATATATCCTTCCGGTGTAAATTTCCCATTAGGGGAATTGGGGGATTGGAAATCTCCCGAAAAAGACAGTATCCGTGCTGAAGTATGGGCTGCCATTGATGAGGCAAATCAGCCACAGAAGGAAACGCCTCCGCAGGAAGTCCTTGCCTTATTGGACCAGCGCAAACAAGCCCGGGCAAACAAGGATTTTGCCGCTTCAGACCGCCTGCGAGATGAAATTGCTTCTTTGGGGTGGGTGGTGAAAGACACCAAAGACGGGCAAGTGTTGGAGAAAAAGTAAGATATCTTCCAGTAAAAAGTCCCTCGAAAACTTATTTTCGAGGGACTTTTTTGTTTAGCGTTCCACTTGTAACCCGCTGCGTATCCACCCGCTGGTTCCGCCAACTACGTTGTACACGGTCTTAAAGCCTTTCTGCCCAAGCAGCGCCGCCGCCGACTGACTGCGGCTTCCGCTGGCGCAGATAACTACCACAGGGTGTTCAGGGTCAAGTTCGCTCATGCGTGAAGAAAGCTGCCCAAGTGGCATGAGAACCGCGCCGGGGACATGCCCCTGATTGTATTCCCACGGTTCACGCACATCCACAACCTTTGGGCAATCTCCGTTCGAGCAGGATCTCAATAGATCGTCCAATTCCTTCGGTTCGATATCTTTGACATCACCAGACGTGATGGGCAGCCCCATGCTTTCCCAAATATCGAGCCCTTCAGCGAGATAACCAACCACGTTTTCATAGCCGACACGTGCAAGGCTGTAAACGACCTGTTCATATTTCGAAACATCGCTGAGCAGGAGGATCATGGGCGCATCTGGCGGAAAGACGAAACCAATGCGGTTGCTAAGCTGTTCATCTGCCTCAATGTGAATCGCGCCGGGTACGTGCGCCTTTACATACTCTTCCTTTGAGCGAGTATCGAGTAGTCCTGCTCCACGCTGAAAGAATGGAACCGACTCTTTGATCGTCAACGGCTTTTTCTCAACCTTACCCAGCGGTGTCACACCCTTGCGGTTCATCGCCTTGATGCGGGTATGGTTGCCTGGCTGTTCGGGCAGGTCACTGGTGGCGAAATCGACAAAAGCATCCCTTGCGCGCGGGGCAAGAGCAGGGTTGTATTTGCGTTCGAATCCAAGTGTCGTGGAGCGCATCGCGCCGATGGATTTTCCACATAATGAACCAGCGCCATGCCCCGGGTAGATCAATAGGCTGTCATTCAATGGCAGGATCTTGTAGTTGAGACTTTCGTGCATATCACCAGCCAAGCCGCGCGCAGCTTCCACGCCGACCAAATCGGGGCGACCAATATCGCCGACGAAAAGAGTGTCGCCAGTCAGCGCCAACCAGGGTTCATCGGCGCGGGTGGTATCTGTGACCAACAGGGTGATGCTTTCGGGGGTGTGACCCGGCGTGTGCAGCACCTTGAGGCGAATGTTCCCAATTTCGAGCTCATCATCCTGCTTCACCTTCTTGTGAGGGAATTCCGCACCGCTGGCTTCGTGCAGGTAGATTTCTGCGCCAGTTTGAGCGGCAAGGTCTGAATTGCCGGAAACATGGTCGGCATGCAGATGGGTCTCGATGATGTGGGTGATCTTTAACCCCCGGATTTGTGCGGTCTCGATGTACTTTTGTACATCCCGGTCCGGGTCGATGACAGCTGCAACTCCTTTGGCTTCACAACCCACAATATATGAGGCGCAACCCAACCCTTCTACAAAAAATTGCTGTGTGAACATGTTTTTCTCTCCTACATCTAAGTGTTTGTTTTTGTACTTTACGGATCGTGCTTATTAAACAGCGGTTATTAATCCCAAAGGGGCTGATATGAATTACTCAATGATAATTGAAAATCTCTCGTGGGATTTTAATGTTTGGGTGACAGGTATTCATCCAAATTAAGACGCTTAAAGAGACGGTCACGCACATCGTCAGGGACAACTTCCTCAGAGGTCGGACCCTGCACCAGGTCAATGGTGCGGCGGGTGGTGTTCAGTACAATGCGGCAGTTATCGCACCCTTCAAGGTGTTTCTCGATCTCAGCGCATAGTTCTTGCGGTAGTTCGCCGTCAATATATTCGGAAAGGGAACTCAGAAGAGCCTGACAATTTTCGTGGTAATGATCGTTCATGGTTTTTCCTTTGATAGTGTCCGCTCTGCATAATAAGATGATAATTGTTCACGTAAAGCCATGCGGGCACGTAATAAACGGGTCTTGACATTTACTTCAGTCAGGTTCAATACTTCTGCCGTTTCTTTTATGGAAAGGTCCTCCACGTCGCGCAGGATGAATACCATCCGCAGGCTTTCGGGGAGTTTCTTTACAGCAGCTTCGATCGCTTTTTGGGCTTCGCCCGTAAGCAGTTCCTTTTCCGGCAAGACAGACCAGTCCACAAAGGTTTCGGGCAGGGGGATTTCATCTGCGTCTTCGTGCTGTATGTCTTCGATGTTGATGTTCGGCTTGCGTTTGCGGATGAGCATCAACGCTTCGTTCGCTGCAATGCGGTACAGCCAGGTCGAAAGGCTTGAGCGTCCCTCGAAACTTTTCATATGCGTAATCGCGTTCAAAAAGGTGTTCTGAAGGATATCCTCCGCATCCTGCTGGTTTCCCAGCATTTTCAACCCAAGCCGGTAGATTTGTGTAGAATAAGCGTCTACCAGACGGGCAAATTCGGCGCGGTCGCCGGATTGCAAAGCCTCGATCGAAAAATCATGCGTTGTTGAATTTCCCATTGGATGCGCTTTACCTCGAAAAGTTGCACACAGTATACATCACAGACAAAAGAGGATGTAACTTTATTACACCCCATGCATCAAAAGAACAAATCAACACGTTGGAGAAACCATGGAAAAATTACTGAATGAGCAAGTTGTAGGGCAGATTAAACAAGCCTTCCGTGACTTGAAAAATCCTGTACATATTCTCTTTTTTGGCTCAAAAGAGGATTGTGAATACTGCGGTGAGACGCAGCAAATGTTGACCGAAGTCAGCGAGATTGACCCGCACCTGACTCTCTCTGTCCATGATCTAAAAGACGATGCCGCACTTGCAGCTCAATACCGTGTGGATAAAGCTCCCGCCATCGTGATTGCCGTGAAAGATGGCGAAAAAATTATTGACCTTGGCGTGCAATTCTCCGGCATCCCGGCTGGGTACGAATTCAGCACCCTGATCAATGACATCATCCTCGCCTCGAAAGGGACTGTTGGCTTGGGTGCCGCCACTCTTGAATTTTTGCAATCGCTGACGAAACCCCTGCACTTGCAGGTCTTTGTAACCCCTACCTGACCGCACTGCCCGCGAGCCGTGTTGCTCGCACATCAAATGGCCATGGTCAACCCGTCCATGATCCGCGCCGAGGCGGTGGACGCGATGGAATTCCCCGACCTTTCACAACAATTCCGTGTGCAGGGCGTTCCGCAAACCGTGATCGAATCTGGCAAAGGCATTGTTGTGGGGGCAGCAGGTGAAGCTCAAATGCTGGCAGAGATCAAACGGGCCCTGCAAAACTAATGTGACGCCTCGACCAGAGCGTCATCCCGAAAACCTTTCATATTGAGAAAACGGCATGCATCAGCATGCCGTTTTTGGGTTTCAAAATGAGATAAAATACCA
>JBAIYF010000171.1:0-6945 GCA_037916115.1 Anaerolineales bacterium | reverse complement strand
AAAATATGATGTGGATACAGACGGGGATCGAAGACCAGCAGGCGGCGTCCGGCTGTTCTTCACAGGAAATAATATGGTCAGGTCATGCGACCTCCTCTATGGGATGAAATTCCCATTACACTTCAATTGTTTTTATAATAGACGCATCGTTTGCGGGGTTGGTTCCCCCAATCAAACTGATTGAGTCATTATGACATGACTGCATTCAACATCAACCCTACTGGAGAACTGTTGTGCTCAAACAAACTTGTTTATGGTGGGCAACCGCACCTCAACCCAAACCATACACCGGCAAACCGATCCCATCAAAAACGGATGTGGTGGTGGTTGGCGGCGGGTTTACGGGAACATCTGCGGCGCTGCAATTGGCAAAACACGGCGCACGCGTAACCCTGCTTGAGGCGCAGACTATCGGCTTTGAAGCCAGTTCGCGCAATGGCGGACAGGCGCTTTCGTGCCTACACCACACGCTGACCGAGATCGTGGAGCAGCACGGCAGGGAACTGGCAAGGGAGATGTTCCTTGCCGCAGCTGAGGCGGCGGATACTGTTGAACGCATTGTGCGGGAAGAAAAGATCGAATGTGATTACGTCCGTTGTGGGAGCATTGAAGCGGCTTCGAAACCGGCGCATTTTGAGCGGTTCAAACGTGAGAAGGATTTGCTGAGGGAATTGGCAAATTTCGAGGTGCAGATCATTCCCAAAAATGAAATGCGCACCGAACTCGGCACGGACGCATATCACGGGCTGATGATTAATCCACGCAGCGGGTCGGTGCAGCCAGCCAAGTTTGTGCACGGCATGGCAGAGGCGGCGGCACGTGCCGGGGCAGACATCCACGAAGGGGTGCGGGTTCAAAGCATTGAGAGAATGAACAACTCAATGGACGGATACAGGTTCAAGGTCCAGACCGAGGCGGGGGTGATCGAGGCAAAAGATGTGATCGTTGCCGCAAATGCCTGGGTCGGGAAGCTCATCCCCCAATTCCGTTTAAGAGTCTTTCCGGGTGAAAGTTATGTGATCGCGACCGAGCCGCTGAGCGATGAACTTGCGCGAAAGGTCATCCCCCACAACCGGGTGGCGTATGATACGCGGAACGTGCTGGCGTATTACCGCCTCTCGCCCGATCAACGCATGGTGTGGGGCGGCGAGTTGACACTACGCGGTGCAAGCCCTGAAAAAAATATTCGCGTATTGCGGAATGGCATGGCGAAGGTCTTTCCTGAATTGGCGAACACGTCCATTGAGTATTTTTGGGGCGGCACACTGGCATTGACTCTCGACGAGACCGCGCACGCCGGGCAAACCGCAGATGGGATCTGGTACTCGATGGCGTATGTGGGGCACGGCGTAACGCTGGCAACTTACATGGGTCAGCAAATGGCGAATGGGGTTTTGGGCAAGCCGCATAACAATCCGTTCGCGAACTTGAACATTCCGATGATTCCACCTTACCGTGAAAGCGCCTGGTTCGTGAACGTGGGGAAGATCTGGTATCGGTTATTGGATATGATCGGGTAGACCAAGCACGAAAAATTTATAAAAGGTACTGAATTCTTCATGGCAAAATCCAAAAAACTTCTGGTAACGCTGGTATGGATAGATATATTCATTTTGATCGGGGTCATCCTAACCTTGAATCTTGATGTTCTTCTCCGGCTGAGGAACGCCTACAACGCCGGGACGTTGAGCGAGCAAAAGATACGATACGAGATCGCCGCCTATAACCTGAATTATTGGAGGCGGGTGCAACCGATCGACGAAAAAGTTTCGCCGGTAGATGGCATGGTGATGGTGTATGTCCCCGAAGGCGAATTCATCATGGGCAAACCGGGCAAGCCAGATTTCAACTCGCCTGAGCATCTTGTATATCTC
The DNA here is from genome assembly GCA_037916115.1 of Anaerolineales bacterium. Taxonomy (GTDB): domain Bacteria; phylum Chloroflexota; class Anaerolineae; order Anaerolineales; family Villigracilaceae; genus Villigracilis. Next base: position 5,071 of record JBAIYF010000171.1, on the reverse strand, counting down.
GATGCATTTTGGATCGATCAAGTTGAAGTCTCCAATGCAATGTATGAAGACTGTGTGCAGGCGGGCAGATGTACAGAGCCGTTCCGAAGTGAAAATCCTTTTTACGGCGTTTGGGCATATCGCAACCTGCCGGTAGTGTTCGTCAGTTGGTTTCAGGCGGTGGAGTATTGCGAGTGGACGGGGCGCAGATTGCCCACCGAAGCGGAATGGGAAAAAGCGGCAAGGGGCACAGACCAGCGCGAGTATCCCTGGGGCGACGAACGACCCAACCCGCGCCTGGCAAATTATTTTGACTCATTGATCGGAGAACCTGTGTCGGTGTATCGATACCCGGCAGGAGCAAGCCCGTATGGAGCGTTGAACATGGCGGGCAACGTCCGCGAGTGGCTCGCGGATTGGTTCAGCCCGAATTATTATCTTGAACAGGTGTATGACAACCCAACGGGTCCTGAAACCGGCATTGAACGCTCCATGCGCAGCGGCGCGTATGACGCCAACGCCAATGAAATTTACACCGTCCAACGTTACAAACATGAGCCGCAGTCTGCAGGGTTGAGCCGTGGATTTCGGTGTGCAGAATCAGCGAAGTGAATCAGCGAAGTTCAACCGTCTGCCCTATTGCAGGAATCTGCCATTCAACCAAGCGATTCGATTCCCATATCAGCCATTGATACTCTTCACTTTGCAAAGGCTCAGCAAACTTAAAGGTCACAGTTGTGGGATGAAAATCACGGCTCAATTCCTCGACCGTGACCTGCAAACCATTCAAGTCAATGACTTCACCCTCAAACATGGGATGCCCCATTCCGCGGAAGACCGCGTCGAACCCTGAGATATAACCGTCTGGCGCATTCACCACCAATGTGTTCTCATCCACGCGATAAACCGTCATGGATGAAAGCCCCGCGCCCAAATACCAAACCCGTTCGGGTGTTTCGGCTCCATACCGCGCACGGATCAGCGTGAAAAAGTCCGCGTGGAAGGCGCTCGGCGCAGAAACGATGACGACCGTAGGTTTTATCGGCGCAGATAAGATGGCGGGTTCAATATCTCCATATAGTTTGGGACTGTACGACATAACCGGCAACAGAATGACTGCCAGATAAAGATGCACAAACCATGAGGGACGTTTTATCCAGTAACGTTCAGTCACATTCAGCAAAAAGGGAGCCAGAACCGCAAATCCGCCAAAACCTGCAAAAAAGAGCAGACGGTTAGCAGGCAGGGATGATCCGTTGAGCAGGATGGAAAACACAGTGCCAAGCAACAGGAATTGCAAGTTTTTATCTTGCTTGATGAGCGGTTGGAATTTCATTCCAAGAAAACCAATCAACCCAACACCTGCCCCCACCCAGAGATATTTCAGCCATGCATGGGTCAAAAAGGGATAAAGCTCGGCAGGCGGATAAGCAAAGAGTCCCACCCACAACACAGGTACACGTTCCATAAGCGCCTGAAGAAATGGAAGGAACTCTTGCACAGGGTCAATGTATGAAGTGCCCCACCCGCCAAAGCCACCGAGGCGATAGAAATATGCCCAGAAGCCAAACACCAGTACATGCGGAAGCAAGGTGCGCCAGTCTTTGTGAAAGACCAATACATAAGCGGCAAGATACCCGGCAACAGCGAGACCTGCTTCAGCGGAAAGTATTGACAAGGCAAAACACGCCGCGCTTCCAATGAGCAGGGTCATTTTTCGATGAAGTAGATAGCGGTGATAAAGAAGCAGGGACAATAACCCAAAGGCGAACGCCATCAAGACATTGCGGTTCGATATCCAGCCGACGGCGTAGCCGTGGGCATCGTCCACAGCGAAGAGCAGGGCGGCGAGCCCGGCAACAGGCGCGGGGAGAAATTCACGGTAGAGAAGCGCTGCCAGATAAACGCATAATGCAAACCATAGGATGTTTTGCACATGCATCAGCGCAGGTTGATTCGGGAAAAATTGGAAATCCAGCCAATGGGTCAGCGCACTGAGCGGACGCCAAAAGGCATTTTTTCCTTCCGGCAAAGTGAACCACGGATACGTCCCCACTTCCATATACTTTTTTGCCTGCTGAGCATCACCGTCCATGAAAATGAACATATCGTTTATGGCGGTGACAGCATCAGGCGCCTCGAGAACTGATTGCTCCAAGAGGTAATCATCAAATTGCAGCCCAACCCATAGAGATGGCAAGGTTAGAAAGATCGCCAGCAAGGCAAGGATGAATGGCAGATGCGGGGAAATGAGAAAGGAGTCAAACCGCCCTTTTATTACTGAGATCGTTTTCATCGGTTCAAAAACGGCAGGATGGATTTCAACTTGTCTTCGTCGATCTCTGCCGATGTGAGTAAGACGAGAATTTCCTCGACCCCTGCAATAATGAATGAACCCACAGCAATATAAAACAGCGGCAGGCTATACCCGGCGGATAGGAACGCATGAACCACAAAAACCGCCTGTAATAAGCCGCCATATTTCCCAGTGTAGAGATGTAAAGTGGTGGGTCTGCCAAACTTGATAACACTGAGCATGATGGACACGACAAAGGTCAAAGCGGCAATTGCGATCAAGACGATATGGTCTGTAAATAGAAAAGGCTTGAGCCAAATGAGCCACAGCAAAACAGAGAGGGTCAACAACTTATCTGCAAAGGAATCTAATTTTGGATTGGAATAAGCAGGGTCTTTGGCGGCAAGCCTGCCATCCAAAACATCGGTCAGAGCGGAGAGGCAAATGCCAATTCCCAGAGCGGGCTGCCAGTTCATCCATGCGAAAACCCAAAGGACGGGGACAGAAAAGATACGCGCGTAAATGAAGGGATTGGGACGCGAAGGCACAGGTGGAGTCATCTGCTTGGGTTATAGGAGCAGTTTCACGGTCCGGGTGGAAGCGGGCGCGGGGGCAGGACCATGTTTCATTAGATGCAGAATGTGCGGGAGCAGAACATCCGCTTCAGTGAAGACATATTGCGCCTTTTCAAATCGTTGCAGGTTCGCCCGTTGTAATTCTAAAATGCGCCAGTCTTGTTGATACGCTTGCCAGAATAAAAGTTGAATGACGGGTTTGAAAATCGCCGGACCACGCCCGACGACGACGGCATACAGATGCTGGGATGTTTCGGTTTCGGGCGTGAAGCAAAGTGTGATGAGCATTTTGGTCTTTTCACCGGCACGATATTCCAACTGAGCAGTGGACGGGAAAATATAACGCCCAAAACTTTTATCCACGCCGCCGCCAAAAAGACGTGAGATCAAACCGGATTGTGTACCTTCATCTACATATTCGGCATGCACACGATCCGCTTCACGGCGTACGGTAATGTTCACCGCTTTGCGTTTGCCTTCACTGCGGATCAGACCCGAATGAACAAAGTGAGTATGCGTGGCATCTAAAAAATTTTCAAGCACATCAGGTAAGGCGAAAGGCATTTTTTGTTCAGCGACAAAGTGAGTGTAGCCTGGCTCGTGCAAATAATCGAAGCGCGGCGGTTCCGATGCTGGCTTTTCAAGCGCTGGATACACCCACACCATGCCATCCTGCTCGACGACCGGGTAGGATGAAATATTTTTTGCTCGTTGCACGCGTTCGTCCACCAAACTGGGGACATGCTGGCAAATCCCGTTTTCGTCAAACTCCCAGCCGTGATACGGGCAGACAACACACTGCCCCTTCACCCAGCCATCAGACAAGGCGGCATTGCGATGCGAACAACGGTCGATCAATGCGGCGGCGCGTCCGCTTGAAGTGCGGAACAAAACAAAAGGCGTGTTCAAGATGGTGCGGGCGATCGGCTTGCGTTTAAGCTGCGAAGACTGACAGGCAATGTACCAGGCATTTTGTATGGCGGGAAATGGGTTCATGAAATTTCTCTGAATGGAATCAAAAGGGACGGCTGCTTCGAGAGCGAACCGTCCCTGAGTGTTACTTCACTTTTTCTGTGACGACGTTGGCAAGTTTTGCCAGCGCTTCTTTGACGTCTCCATTGAGGCTGCCCTGCGCGAGATTGGGGCGACCGCCTCCCTTTCCGCCGATGCCTGTGATCAAGTCCCCAGCCTTGACTCCCCGTTTGACCACATCTTCGGTGACGGTTGCAATGACGGTGCTGCCCGAGACGAAGACCGCCGCGCCATTCTTGGGATACTTCTCGCGGAACTTATCCGCCAGCGAGCGGAGCGTGTCCACATCGGCGTTGGGGATTTCCGCGCCGAGGACGCTGACATCCTTGGCGGTTTGGACGTTGGCGAGTTGTGAGGTAAAGGTTGAAAGAGCCGTTTGCGCGCGCAGGTTGGCAAGTTCCTTCTTGAGTTCCGAAACTTCATCCTGCAAGGCGTCCACTTTGGCGGGGACTTCATCGAGGGAGGTCTTGAGCGAGCCTGCGGTTTGTTTCAGGGTCTTGAAGCGTTTCTGGATGAGCTCGTACGCGCCGCGACCGGTGACCGCTTCGATACGGCGTACGCCTGCCGCCGCCGAGCTTTCGCTGACGATGATGAATGCGCCTACATCAGAAGTCCGTTCGAGATGGGTTCCACCGCACAACTCGTAAGAATATTTCTCCTGCTCGTTGGGGGCTAAGCCCCCAACAGAGCTAAGTATGGAGATGGTGCGGACGGTCTCGCCATATTTTTCGCCGAAGAGCGCCATCGCGCCTTCCTTCTTGGCTTCGTCCAGTGACTTGGTCACTTTGACGACGGGCATATCCATTGCCACAGCTTCGTTGACCATGCGCTCAACGCGTTCGATCTGGTCGGGTGTCATGGCTTCGGGGTGATTGAAGTCGAAACGTAAATGAGTCGGCGCGACGAGTGAGCCCGCCTGCTTGGCTTGGTCACTCAGCACTTCATGCAGCGCCTTGTGCAGCAAGTGCGTGGCAGTATGGTTGCGCATGATGTCGTGGCGTCGGGTCGCGTCCACTTCGGCTGTCGCTTTGTCACCCACTTTGGGATGCCCGGAGATGACTTCGCCGATATGCACGATCACACCCGCAGATGCACGGCGGATGCCGGTGACTTCGATCTCCCAGCCTTCACCACGAATGAAGCCAGTGTCATTGACCTGACCACCCGCTTCAATATAAAAGCCGGTCTT
>JBAIYF010000170.1:0-3587 GCA_037916115.1 Anaerolineales bacterium | reverse complement strand
ATTGGCGGTGTGCTGGCGACCGAGAACGTCGTCATCCCCTACGCCGTTGGCGTGGACATTGCCTGCCGCATGCGCCTCTCACTGTACGAAGTCTCACCGATCCTGATCGGGCAGAAGAAAGGCATGTTCGAAAATGCCCTATGGGATGAAACCGCCTTCGGCATGGGCGCGGCGTGGAAAGGTAGCAAACGCGCCCAACATGCCGTCCTCGACGATGATGCGTGGCTCGCCACCAAACAACTGCGGACTCTAAAAGACACCGCCATGAATCAGCTTGGCACCAGCGGCACGGGTAATCACTTCGTCGAATGGGGTTCGTTCCGCTTGCATGAGCCGATGTTCGGCTTACAGCCCGGTGAATACCTTGCCCTGCTCTCACACAGCGGCTCACGCGGAGTCGGCGCGAAGATCGCAGACCGCTTTAGCAAACTGGCAATGGAGAAACACCCCGACCTCGATAAGAGCGTCCGCCACCTGGCATGGCTCTCGCTGGATTCGGAAGATGGCCAGGAATACTGGCTTTCGATGGAGCTGGCAGGGCGTTTTGCCTCGGCGAATCACTACATCATCCATAAACGCGTGGCGGCAGCCGTTGGGCTGAAGGAAGTGGCAGTCGTTGAAAATCATCACAACTTTGCCTGGCGCGAAACACTCCCCGATGGGCGCGAAGTCATCGTCCACCGCAAGGGAGCTACGCCCGCGGGCACGGGAGTTCTCGGCGTAATCCCCGGCTCAATGGGAGATGCAGGCTACGTGGTCCGTGGAAGAGGCGTGAGCGAGTCGCTTGAATCTGCTTCACATGGGGCGGGTCGCAAGATGAGCCGCAAGTCTGCCATCAATTCCATCAGCAAACGCGAACGGGATGAGTATCTTAAAGAGCGCGGCGTCACCCTGCTCGGCGGCGGCATCGACGAGTCGCCACAGGCTTACAAAGCGATCGATGAGGTCATCACCGCCCAGCACGACCTGGTGGATGTGATCGGCAAGTTCACACCGCGCATCGTCCGCATGGCGGATGAGCCTGGCGATATTTAATTCAGCGTGGCTACGCGAAAATCCGGGTGGTGGGGGCAAAATCTGCCCATCACCTGGATGCAATCTTAAAATATCGTATCAAAACGTTAAAAAAAATCCCGCTACAATCCGACGGTTATATAATGCGCCCACTCACCCCACAGAAAGGTAACCGCCAATGTCTAAACCAGCTTTTCGTGTCTACTTTAATGACAATAAACAATGGGTCAACATTCATGTGGCTAAAAACCCCGCCCACTTTAAGCGTAAAAATCAGTGCCACGCGTACTACATTGCGGCGGAAACGCGAAAACAGCGGGAAGGCCTTTTTGGGTATATTTACCTGAGTGAATTGAACTTCTCCCCCATGGCACACGAATTAGTTGCTCATGAGGTCCAGCATCTGATCTTCGACTGGGTGCTTACACGCAAGGGCATGAAAATGACCGAACAGAATGAAGAACGCATCGCCACCATGACTGGGGAAATTTCCCGCCGTCTCTGGCGCAAGTACGAACGCTGGGAACAGACGCAAAGGACTAACATGCCACGCCAAGCCAAAAGCCGGGTTATTCCCAGAGAACAACGTCCGCTGGCTGCCATACGCGCCAGAAAATCTACTGGTCATTCTGCCCGAGCAAGATAAAGCGAAATCCAATCAAAGGTCATGGAAAGCATCATTTTCCATGACCTTTTCGTTATAATCACCTCAAATGAGGCAGCATGGTAAAAGGTGATTCGAAGTTCCACGAGTATCTGCAAGACTTTTCCCGCGAAACCGATCCACAAAAGCGTAAGACGATTGAAAACCTGATCTGGCAGGAATACGGTGCAGAGCATACCGCTTTGGTGCTGGATATGTCCGGCTTTTCGCTCCTGACCCGCAAGTATGGGATCGTTCATTATCTTTCAATGATCGAACGAATGCAACAAACCGTGGGACCCATCATCAACAGCCACGAAGGTCACCTTATAAAATTTGAAGCGGATAATTGCTTTGCCGTTTTCCCCAGTCCGTTGATGGCGGTCCGCGCAGCGATTACCATTCATCACGCCTTTGCAGCCTCCAATTTCCTCACCGCAGACGAACTCGATATACATGTGTCCATCGGCATCGATTATGGCATGATCCTCATCGTTGATAATCAGGATATGTTTGGTGATGCCGTGAACCGTGCCTGCAAAATGGGAGAGGATATCGGCACGGCAGGGAAAATTCTCATCACCCATCATGCCATGGAGATGATCCCCGAGAACGCCGAGATCCGTGGAGAGCCGCTTCAAATCAGCATTGGGGGGATGGAAATGCAGGCATATCAAATCATCTACAAGCCAGACGAACTCAAAGGATAATTATAAAATCGGGCAGCTTCGAGCTGCCCGATTTTATATCCGAATCAAATCAGCATATCCAATAACACCCCAATACCTGTCATGATGAATGGTGAAAGCGTGGCAACAAGCAGTTTATACAGATCCCATGTCTCATAGGGCCATGTAGGGGCTTTTTCCGTCAATTCAAGCATAGCACGCAAAGAAATAATCTTATCGGACTCCACATCCAATATTGCATCTGAAGAAATATCCTTGAGAAAGCGGTCATATTCATCCTGGAGGACATCTGAAATATACGCCAGTGCTTTCTCCCGGGCAAGGCTCATATTTGAATGAGCCTGCCAGAATGGAAGAAAAAAAGCCAGCGGGATAAGCACAAGATAGAGAGAGATATAGATTGCATCTTCAGGGAAGACCGGTGTAGAAACAAGAAAACGCACGGCTATAAAAAAACCAAGCACCCCACCAAACCCGGCAAACCAGAGTCCATACCGCGTAATTGCCTCAAAAGAAGCACTATAGTGCGATTTTCCAATCAAGACTGGCAATTTGATATGCCGATAAATACGATTCAAGTCGAATGCTACAAGCATATGACGTGTAACCGCAACGATAATCATAAATAATAGAAAAAAGCGGGAAATCTGCAGCAAGACTGCCATAAACCAGTTATAACTGTACCAGCGTATTCCGATATATCCCGATACATAAACAAACCCAAGATATACAACAATTACCCCGAATAATGCGCCCAAAATCCAAGGTAGATTTTTGTCATGCCGCCTCTTTGAGTCGCTCACCAGAATGGAATGCATCTCTGGAGGCGCCAGTGGGAACACCATCCGGTAAACTTCCTGGATCAATCCGGGCTGCCACAGATAAAAAAGCGCCACAAGCGGGTTTACAAGCAAAAAACCAACCAGGTTGACACGGTCAACAATACTACTGCGGTCCAATCCATCACGCGGCAACAAAACACCGAATACAGCAGGTAGTACAAACATATAAAGGATCGAAAGAAACAGAGCCAATACCGCACCCTGCCAGGGACGAATTCTTAAACGAAAAAGAAAACGCCCGAATGGATCCCTGCCAATCACATCTTGCAAAGTAATTGAAGTGTCCATGGACGTTTCCTTTCAGCCTGAAGTGCGAAATAAACTACATCTTTTCCAATATTGTTATTGCATTTTGAATGCGCTGCAGACAGATGTCGCGCCCGATGATTTCCATGCTCT
>JBAIYF010000169.1:0-3329 GCA_037916115.1 Anaerolineales bacterium | reverse complement strand
CGGTGGCGAGGGCACGGGCAATGGCGACGCGCTGCTGCTGTCCGCCGGAAAGTTTGGCGGGGAGTTTATCCGCTTGCTCTTCGATCTCCATTAAACGGAGGAGTTCATGGGCGCGGTCACGCCGCTCGGTGATGGCAGGTATGCCGCAGAAATCCATGGGCAGCATCACATTCTCAAGTGCGGTGAGAGTGGGGAGCAGTTGAAAGAATTGAAAGACCACGCCGATAGTACGTCCACGCCAGATGGCGAGCTGATTTTCGCCGAGCGTTTCCACCCGTTCGCCGCTGACGAGGATCTCGCCCTCCGTGGGACGATCCAAGCCGGTGATCATGTTGATCAGCGTGGTCTTGCCGCTACCCGACTTGCCGACAATGGCAACATATTCGCCTTCATTTACATGCAGGTCGATGCCTTTTAATGCCATGAACAGACCGGCGTCAGTCTTGTACGCCTTTTTCACCCCGTTCAGGTCAATGAGAAGCGACATACCCCTCCTTTCGATATTAAACAAAAATCCCCAACTTCATCTATTTCAAGATGGGGGTTGAGGATGTAACTCGAAACAATATCCCTGAATGGAATCGGGTGGTATTGAACTGATCGATCTCATGAATTAATTGTACAACTCTGAAAGATGAAATTCCATTGCATATTGAAAAGTGGAGTGAGATGTGCAATCATAAAGTGAGGGTGGTTTTACTATACCTTGCGGGATGGTCCCAATCGGCGTAGACCTGGTAAGGTCAGGGAGGGACAGCAAGCACAAAGCAAGGAGTGTGCCATGTCCACTTTTGTTCTTTCGCTGTCCGATACTCGCGCCACGCTTGCCAATGTGGGTGGAAAAGGTTTCTCGCTGGCAAAACTCGCACAGATAGGTTTTCCCATCCCAAACGGATTTCACATCACCACAGACTCCTACCGTGCCTTCATCGATTCCAATGGACTTCAACCCCGCATCCTCGCTATTCTCAAGGATGCAGACCCTGCGCTTCCTTCCGCGCTCGAAACTGCTTCTGCTTCGATAAGCCGCCTCTTCGCTGAATCAAAGCTCCCACCCGACATTGCATCCGCCATCACTGCCGCCTACTTGGCACTTGACACTTCGCACTTGAAACTTCCCGTCGCCGTTCGTTCCTCCGCCACCGCTGAAGACTTGCCTGAAGCCTCCTTTGCCGGACAACAGGAAACGTATCTCAACATTCGGGGCGAAGCGGATTTGCTCGACGCGGTCAAGAAATGCTGGGCATCGCTGTGGACGGCGCGCGCCATTGCCTACCGCGCCAATCATTCGATTGACCTGAACACGGTTGCGCTGGCGGTTGTGGTGCAAGAGATGGTCGATGCGAAATTCTCTGGCATTCTCTTCACGGCGAATCCCATCACTGGTCACCGTGATGAGATGGTTATCAACGCTGCGTGGGGGCTGGGCGAAGCCATCGTCAGTGGACGGGTTTCGCCCGATACTGTTACCGCCGAGAAAGCCACAGGCAAGATCAAGCAATATGAGGTTGCCAAGAAAGACGTCATCACAGAAATGGCAGAATCCGGCACGAGGGAGGGAACGCTCAAAGGCTGGCGGCGCAGGTCAAAGGTCATGAAAGAGGCTCAAATTCATGAGTTGCTCGGCATTGCCCGCGGTATCGAGTCTTTTTATGGCAGTCCACAAGACATCGAGTTTTGTTTTGCAAAAAATCAATTCTTCATTGTGCAGTCACGCCCGATCACAGCCATGCCGCCCGAGCCGCTTGAGTGGATCATCCCGGTGAAGGGTGCGGTGCTGGCGCGCGGAAGTTTTGCTGAATTCGTGCCTGAGCCGGTTTCGCCGTTGTTTGCCACGCTGGCGGTGCCGATCGCGCAAAAGACGACCAGTGAGTTGATGGGTGCTGTGGGGGTGACAGGCGAAAATAGCTATGTGTTTGCGGTGCTCAATGACTATGTGTATGTCGGTTTTGTGTTCTCGCCCAAGCTGACCTGGCAAATGATCAAGGCGTCTTTTCAACTGCTCGGACCGATCATTCGTACGGCTGAGCAGCGCGCGAGAGAGGCACGCGAGAAGTTTTTGAATGTGGTGCAAACATGGCAGGAATGTGATGTAAAGCTGCTTGCCCCTTCGGAACTGTTGCAAGGCACGCGTGAGATCTTTACTGAAACCGCTCTGTATTACAACATGGCGCAGTCGGGCACCATTCCCACTTCGATGATGACGGAAGTGGTTTTTGGCTCGGTCTATAAAATGCTGATCAAGCGCAAAGATGACCCCGCCCCTGAGACGTTCTTGTTTGGCACCGAGAACCACGCCATGCGGGCAGATAAAGCCTTATGGGATATTGCCATATGGGCGAAGACCCAGCCCGCGCTGATGAAGTATTTGAGCGGCGCTTCAGCAGATGAGATCTGCTCTGTGTTTCATGCGAAGCATAAACCAAACGCCGATCTTGCAGAATTTTCAAGCCGCTTCGAAGCTTACTTGAGCGAGTATGGGCATGCCATTTACGACCTGGACTTTGCCAAACCCACACCCGTCGATGATCCCACGCCGCTGTTGGAAACCCTGAAGGTTTATCTGGCAGGGCGCAACGATCCGTATGAGCGTCAGCGTATGGAGTTGGAGTTGAGTGAACGCGCTTTGGTGCGAATCTCCAAACGGCTCGACCCGCTTCGCCGCAGCTGGTTCGTGAAGCTGTTGAAATGGGCGCAAGACAAAGCGCCCATGCGTGAAAACAGCATCGCTGACCTCGGGTTGGGGCATCCGCAGATGCGCCGCTTGTTGGGGGAGTTTGGGCGCAGGCTGGCAGAGGCGGGGTCGATTCCTGTTGCGAACGATGTTTATTGGCTCGAAGAATACGAACTCAGCGCCCTGGCGACTTTGCTGGAAAATGATGAGCCCCTGCCGCACTTCGCCGGGGAGATTGCCGCCCGCAAAGCAAAGTGGGAGGCAATGCGTCACATCAGCCCGCCGACCACGCTGCCCAAAGTCGGCTGGATGAATAAATTCTTCCCCAGCAACGAACAGACAGGCAGCACACTCAAAGGTTTTGCAGCCAGCGCAGGCAAGGTGACCGCGCGGGCTTGCGTCATGCTCGGACCCGAAGACTTCAACAAAATGCACACTGGCGATGTGATCGTGGCGGGCATCACCACCCCCGCATGGACTCCGCTCTTCGCGCGCGCCTCCGCCATCGTCACTGACATCGGTGGACCATTGAGCCACAGTTCCATCGTGGCGCGCGAGTATGGCATCCCTGCTGTGCTGGCAACTGGCGTTGGCACGCGCCGCATCCACGATGGTGAGTTGATCACTGTGGACGGCAGTGCAGGCAGAGTGATGC
>JBAIYF010000168.1:0-2695 GCA_037916115.1 Anaerolineales bacterium | reverse complement strand
CGACGGATTGCCGTACGTCTCGCGGAAATACGGCATCATCTTTGCGAGCACACGCTCGTCAACGGGGGTGGTGGCAGAGTAATCGAGATAGATCATATTAGGCAGGAGGAACCGAGAAAATAACGGTAAAGATGGTGATGAGAGTAGCGCAACTAAAAACCGCAGCGCCGATCGTAGTGGCAATACCCACTGGTCTGGAATGCAGCCAGCCCGCGGTTCCAATACTGACGATCAGTAGAAAAACAGCGATAAAGATGACAACCAACGCAAAACCACCTGTGCGGGTCAGGGTGTCCAGTGCGGCGTTATCAACCAGCAGGGCGGAGTAGATCAGCACATACGAAAGCAGGGAATACAGGAACATCAATGCAGATGTGGAGAACATGCCGATCACAGCGGTTGCCAGTTTTCCTTTCTTTTCAGAAACCAGCAGTTCGATCACAGCAGCAAAGGCAAAACCGCCCAGCACACTGGCAAGCGTAATGTATTGACCCGCTTCCTGTAGTGATTTCTCTATTTCCATAGGGCATCCTCCAAAGAATGTGGACTGATTATACACACAGACCCGGCGGGTTTTGGAATGATAAAATCACCCCATGCGTACCCACTGGCTGAGAATTTTATGCGGACTTATCGGAGCCGCCGCCATCGTTTCCATGCTTTTTGCGAACCAACTGGGCTTGGAATCCTTCCCCACCTGGGGCGTGCGGCGGACGGCGATCCTGCTCATCGGACTTGCCCTGTTAACGGTCAGCCTCTTTTATAGGGAAAACAATTTCATTGGCAAATTCCTGCACTCCACCGACGGGCAGTTGTACCTCGCCCTTTTTGTCCTGAACACAGGCATCCTTGTTATCTATATCTGGTTTGTCAGCGCCGGGCTGCTCAAATACTTTGTCAGCGAAACCAACTACTTTGACCTGCAAGCCAATGCCTTCGCCAAAGGTCAACTCGCATTGGATGTCACCCCAGACCCCGCCCTGCTCGCCTTCAAAGATGAAAGCCTATACGAACCAGAAAACCGCATCGGCATTCCCGTGCTATGGGATGCCACCCTCTACAACGGAAAGTATTATCTGTATTGGGGTCCCGCCCCGGCGCTGCTACTAACCCCTATAAAACTTTTTTACCAGCCAGATATCGGCGACAGATTACTCGTGCTGATCTTCCTAACCGGCACGCTTCTCTTCCTGAACCTGACCATCCTCACCCTGCGGAAACGTTATTTTGCGCACATCCCCAATTGGGCAGTGTGGCTTGCCGTTGTCTTTGCGGGTCTGGTCAACCCCATGCCGTATGTGCTGGTGGAAGGACGCATTTACGAAGCCGCCATCGTCGCTGCACAATTCTTCCTCATAGGCGGATTTTATTTCCTGCTGCCCGCGCTTGATTCACCGACCCTTCCCCGCCTCGCACTTGCCGGTTCATTCTTCGTCCTCGCCATTGGTTCACGCACCACGGTTCTACCCGGCGTTGGGCTGATATCGGTCGTGTTATTGGTCTGGGCATTCCAAACTCAACGTCAGCGCATGATTCCGCTCCTGCTGGCGTTTGCCATCCCAGTCGCCATTGGCGGGCTTGGTTACGCGGGGTACAACTACGCCCGCTTCGGTTCGATCACTGAGTTCGGCTATCGCTATCAACTCACCAGCTACAACCTCTACCAACAGATCGACCAAACCTTTTCGGTCGAATACATTCCACCCAACCTTTATAAAACCCTGCTCAACCCGCTGGAAGAGCGGACGGCCTTCCCATACATCTTCCCCACCCGCTGGTCGGGTCCCGAAGCATTGACCAACTACAAACCCCAAATGTACCTGACCTTCACCGAGAATGTCACCGGCGCATTCATTGGCAGTCCGTTCGTTCTCTTTGCGCTGCTGGCGTTCTTCCGCCCGCGCCGCGACCTGCGTTGGATCACCCTGTCCATCACAGTGACATTCCTCGCCGTGTTCTTTACCATGCAAGCCTTTTTCTTCGTTGCCATGCGCTACCTGCTGGACTTCATCCCCACACTAGTGCTATTGACGGTCATCGGCTTTTGGCATGGCTTGGACCTCTTCAAAGACAACAAAATCTACGTGTCAACTGCACTTGTCTTGCTCGCATACACCATCGCCATCAGTCTGCTCATCTCATTTTCCGGCAACCTGGAGTCGTTCCGCATCTTAAACCCTGAACTTGTGCGGGAAATGACGTGGACCTTCAAGAACCTCTTCAAATAATGGATGCATTCGCTTCTTACCCCGCCCGGGCTTGATGCAGTTTTCTGAAGCCTGAGACTTGCCCGATACCTTTTGTTGTACAATGACCTCACAGGAGAATCCATGAGTACCTTCCTTGAATTTCTGAACACCGCCGACTTCGACACGTTGATTCAAGTCTCTGGCGTCACCCGCCAATTGGCGGGTGCAATCATCTCTGCACGTCCCTTCGAAAGCGAAGAGGATGTGCTGAAGGTCAAAGGCATGGGCAAGGCAACCCTCGCGCGGATGCAGTCCTTTGCCGGGGCGGAAGAAAAGGCACCAGAAAACAGCGCCATGGTCCCGGTCCGGGAAGAGGCGGCGCCCGCAACGCTTGGGGAGAAACCACCCGCACAAGATTCCACTGTGAAGCAGGACACCTTCCTAAAGCGTTTGGGGCGGGCGTTCAAATGGTTCATGAATGCCTTGCTGCGATTGATCATGCTCGC
>JBAIYF010000167.1:0-5042 GCA_037916115.1 Anaerolineales bacterium | reverse complement strand
GACGATGTTCGAAGCGCCGGGCGAGAATTCGATCTTGCCCACATTCGCCACACAGTTCGGGAAGTCGCGCATCACGGTTTGGCGCACCTCCAAAATGAAAGCTGCCACGCCCTGCCCTGCATCTAAGCGGTCTTCCATTGCGGCAGAACCGGCATGGTCTGCCCGCCCGATATATGCCATGCGGTACGAGCCATAACCAACGATCGCCGAGACAATCCCGATATTAAGTCCGCGCTTCTCAAGCCGCTTGCCCTGTTCAATATGCAACTCCAAATATCCTGCCAGCGATTCTTTTGAGCGCTTTGCTGTAAACAAACTTTCTTCCGTCAACCCGGCGCGCGCCAACCCGGCTGTGAAATTTTCTCGTCCACTATATGGATTTTTCAAAGCCTCCGGACTCAAATGACCAGAGATGGCACTGCTCCCGAACAGACTCAAATGGGTGCCCTCTTCATCGGTAAAATCCATCGCCTCCAACTGGACCTTGAGCTTGATCCCGTTTTCTCGAACCGTTTTCAACACCTCAAGCGCTGCCATCACACCCAAAGCTCCGTCGAAGCGACCACCTTTGGGGACAGAGTCCAAGTGCGAGCCGAGAATGAGCGTGGGCGCGGAGGGGTCGTCACATGGCAAAACCGCAGAGTGATTCCCTGCACCATCTGTGCGGAATTCAAGTCCGCTCTGCTGGATGTGTTCGCGGAACCATTTGCGGGCGGCGAGATGCGCTTCGCTGAACGTGGTGCGGTTCACTCCGCCATCCCCTGTCGAGCCGATGGCGGCTAATTGGTCAAAGGCTTCCAGCATCCGGTCTGGGTTGATGCGCAGAGAGGAAAAGGTTTGGGGCATGAGTCTGAGTCTCCTTTATCCTTCCTATCATAAAACAAAACAGGAGCCGAGTTGGCTCCTGTTTTTGGATGTAACCCTGTTATTTGGTCTTGATGCTGATGGTCTTGGGCTTGACCTCTTCCGCTTTGGGGAGCGTAATGGTCAGGATACCGTTCTCGAAATCAGCTTTGGCTTTGTCGGCAACCACTTCGGTGGGCAGAACAATCGAGCGTTCGAAAGCGCCCCAGCGCTGTTCGCGGATGTGATACGCCTTTTCTTTGGTCTCGCTCTCCTGTTTGGTCTCACCTTTGATGGTGAGCACCTCGCCAGTAACGTTGATCTGCACTTCATCGGCTTTGATACCGGGCAGGGCGGCTTTGACCACCACTTCATTGTCGGTCTGGTACATATCCACAGCGGGGATCGACCAGTTGTTACCAGACAGGCTGAGCGGGCGGGTGAACGCGTCGTCGAAGAGGCGATCCATGGCTTCGCGCAGGGTCATCATCTCACGAGCGGGTTCCCAACGAATTAAGTTAGACATAGGTACCTCCTTTTAGGTCATGTGTTTTTATGTTACGTCCATTAATTTAAAACGCCTGCGTTAGAAAAACGCAAGCGTTTTGTATTCGTTTTATTAGAGGGATTTATTCTTTGCCGCCACGCTTGAAATCCACGAACCTGTAGCCAACCCCACGTTCTGTGAGAATGTAGACCGGATTTGCCGGGTCTTTTTCCAACTTCTGACGCAGGTAGTTGATATACAAGCGGACGTAATGCGGTTCGTCGCGGTATTCGTAGCCCCAAACCTTCTGGAGCAACTGGTCATGCGAGACGACCCAACCTGCATTTTGTACAAGGTGATATAGCAGGCGGTACTCGGTGGGGCGGAGTTTTACGAGTTTGCCTTCGAGCCAAATTTCGCGGCGCTCAAAGTCGATCTTGAGGCGTTTGTCGATTTCGATCAATCCATGCATCGAACCGCCCGTCCCTTCGGTGCGGCGCAGTACCGCTTTGATGCGGCTGACTAACTCCCGCGGGCTGAAAGGCTTGGTGATGTAATCATCCGCGCCGTGTTCCAGTCCGCGTACACGGTCGTCTTCCTCGCCCTTGGCCGTAAGCATGATAACCGGCACATTGCTGAAATCACGGATGGTTTCAAGGACATCGAAACCATCAATATCCGGCATCATCACATCGAGCAGGATGAGGTCGGGGGTGAAATCACGGATCTTTTGGATGGCTTGTTTGCCGTTGAACGCCTCCCCCACCTGAAAGCCGTCATGCTCCAGGTTCATGCGGATGAAGCGCACCATGCGCTCCTCGTCATCCACTACGAGAATGCGGCGCCTATCAAGTTCGGTCATTTATTCCCTCACAAAGCCAATGATCTTGTCTTCTTCCGAGTCCCCAAGGACCTCAATAAAGCCGATCTTGACCAACGGCCAGATGACCTTGGCAGTTTCCGCATCGATGTAATGAAGGTCTTTACCGTCCTTCTGGCGCGGGTTGGTAACCGTAATGATGGTGTCGGTGGGTTTGGGAAGTTCCTCAACCTCGCATAGGACGGACGCCTCGTTGGGGATATGCAAAATGATGTTATATGGCATTTCCGTTCTCCTTATGTTTATTTTTTCTCAATCAATACCTGAATTCTTAACTTGCCGAGTGAGATCACGTCCCCATGTTTCAGGGTGTTCTCTGTGTTCGGTGTCAGACGCGTGCCGTTCAGGAAGGAACCATTTGCTGAACCCAGGTCCATAAAAATGACCTGCAATCCAAAACGTTTGATGACGGCATGCAAGCGGGAAACCCCGGCAGCATAGGCCTGATAGGGTGAAAGGTCAATATCCGGCATTATAGGCTGACCTTCACTGATGCGCCCCATGGTGAACTCATTACGGGAAGCCAAAGGCAGCACCTGCCCTGTATCCAGCAGATGCAGATTTGCCCAGGCATCCTCCCCTTCCACCGCCTCTGCAATTTCACCAGTACGGGGTTTAGGTGGTTTTTCCATCCCGATGGACTGGGTCACCAATGTATCCCTGCCAATCAACTGTGCACCACATTCTACACAGAACATGGTACCGGTGATATTGGCATGTTTACAATTGGAACAAATGATCATGATCTTTTCTCCTTGCCGCCGCCCAGAAGAAGGGCACGGGTTTGGTATTTAATATCTTTGATGCCGGTGTTACTCCAGGCATGCGTATTTTCAAGATTTTGCGCCTCCAGCAAGGCGGTCTTTGCAGCGGAATTCTCGCCCTGTGCTAGCAGGTGGGTTGCCAACCTTTGCAACTGTTGTGAAGCCACATCAAATTTCCCTTCCTCAACTGCTGCTTTGGCACGCTCCTGCATACGATACAACGTCAGCTGCGAAAGCGCATTTAAGATGATTTGCGGGGGCGCTTCCGTCGAAGGATCACTACGCAGTTCACGGCTCAGGTGGATGCGCAAAGGAGGTGCTGGCAGCGGGTTGGACTTCACGATCACTTTTAGTGTTCCATCCAATAAGCTGACCTGTTCCCCTTTTAATATTTTGGGATGCACGATCAGTTCTATCAGAACGCGCAGCGGAGCATCCTTCAAAATGGGACCCAGCCTCATTTGCGAACCCACTTCAACCTGCCCACCCTCAGGCTGCAGCCGGAACACAGAATTAATGGAGACGCCGTCCCGCAATTTAACATCAAGGGTTACTTCGTCGGCATATATATTGGAAAAAGCCTTAAACTTTTCGAGCAAAAACTTTTCAATATCTCTGGGTCTTGAAATATATACGGATGTCCCTCCAGTCTTTCCAGCAAGGGCATCTAAAAAAATATCGTTCCACTCATGCCCAAGCCCCATTCCAGTCAGCCCCACATTCATCAAGGCTGCCTGTTCTGCCAGAGCAAGGCATTGTTGTTCATCGCCATAGGTATTCCCGTCGGTGAACAAAATAATGTGATTCACTCTTTCGGGGCTCAGAGTCTTTTGAATCTCCTTCAACCCTGCGTTCAATCCCTGAAAGATCTCCGTCCCCCCGGATGTTTTTATCTTCTGAATACTATCAGCCTGTTTTTTGATGTCGGCATTGATCGAGGCAGGGACGACCACCTCCGCGCGGTCACTAAATGCCACCACACTGAAGACATCATGCGGGCGAAGCGACTGCATCAATTGGATCGCCGTACCCTTCAAGGTATCCATCTTTTCGCCCTGCATGGAAGTTGAACGATCCAAGACCAGACAAATGTTCAAGGGCGGGGCAGGCAAACTCCCTGATTGACGCTCTGAAGGTTCGATGTCAACCAGGGCGTACAAGAGCTGTTCCTCCTGAAGTCGCACAAGGCTGGGCTGGCTATATTGGATCGTATGGCGAATGAATTTGTGCTTTTCAGGAGGAGGCGCTGCCGGCAGAGTCAGGTCGTATTGTTTGCGACGGCTGGGGTTCGAAAGCACCTCATACGCCTGTTGAACGCTCAGGAATAGTTCAGTTTCACCGGCAGCCGTATTTTTATCTGGATGCAAACGCTGGGCAGATTGCAGATAGGCTTGCCTTATTTCCTCCTGCGTTGCATCACGGAATACTCCAAGAATAGAGTAAAGGTCCGGCTGGTTTTGCGGCATAACTATCCAATGATCTGGGCGAGGATAACGGTAATATTGTCCGGTCCTCCGGCCGCATTGGCTGCCTCCACCATACCCTGACAGGCACGATGAAGGTTGGGAGCCTCACCAATGATGCGGATCACATCCCTTTCATTGATCACGCCCCACAAACCGTCACTGCAGATCATGAGGTAGCCAGGCTGAGGGAATGGCACTGTAAAAATATCTGCCTCTAAGGTTTCACCCTGCCCAAGTGCGCGGATAAGAACATTACGATGGGGAAAGTTCTCTACTTCATCTTTACTAAGGTGACCTAGTTCCTCCAGCCGCTTAACAAGCGAATGGTCACGTGTCAGTGCTTCCATACGTCCATCGGTGTGAATGGCGTAGGCACGGCTGTCACCCACATGCCCAATAGTAACTTGCTGCCCAACCACCAGTGCAGCCGTGAGCGTAGTGCCGCTACCCGGCGCCTCACGTTGGATGTACTGATGCGCCTCAAGAATGGATGACTCCATCATCTCCTGCAGTGAGTCCTGCAGGGATTGAGTCGGAATTCTATATAGATAAGAATGAAATTTCTTTGCGATCGTCCCACCGACGATGCGGACGGCGGCATT
>JBAIYF010000166.1:0-8319 GCA_037916115.1 Anaerolineales bacterium | reverse complement strand
TTGTGGGCGCAGGTATGCGACACACGCCCGGCATCGCGGGTAGAGTGTTCAGCCAACTGGGCAACAACAGCGTGAACGTTCTTGCCATCGCACAGGGCTCATCGGAAGTGTCCATTTCACTGGTGGTCGATGCAGCGGATACGGAAAATGCGGTCAAGGCGCTGCACAAACTTATTGTTGAAAGTTGAAGGTTGCAGGTGGAAGGTTTCTAAACTTTTAACCTGAAACCTGTAACGAAATCTTTACATCATTTCAAGGAGACATTATGAATCAAATCCCCGTTGCCGTGCTCGGCGCGACAGGTTCGGTTGGTCAACGTTTTATTTCGTTGCTCGAAAATCATCCCTGGTTCAAGGTGGTGGCGCTCGCCGCATCGGACCGGTCCGCTGGACAGCCATACGCCAAAGCCACGCGCTGGGTGTTGGATACACCCATGCCAGACTATGCCAAGAACATGCTCATCGTACCAGCCAATACAGATGCAGTACAGGCGAAGATCGTTTTCTCCGCGCTGCATACAGAAGTTGCCAATGAACTCGAACCCGCCTTCGCCAAAGCAGGCGCGGCAGTCTGCTCGAATGCATCATCGTATCGCAGAGGTGAGGATGTGCCTTTGCTATTGCCCGAGATCAATGCCGAACATATCCAACTGGTCAAACAGCAACGCAAGAACAAGGGTTGGAGCGGATGTATCGTCACCAACCCGAACTGCACTAGCACAGGTCTGACGATTGCGCTAAAGGTCTTGGACAACGAATTTGGTGTGAAGAAAGTTTTTGCAACTTCGTTACAGGCGTTATCGGGTGCAGGCTACCCAGGCGTGCCTTCGCTCGACATCATGGACAATATCATTCCCAATGTGGGCAATGGCGGCGAAGAAGAAAAGGTGGAATGGGAACCGCGCAAGATGCTGGGCAAATTGAATGACGGCAAGATCGATCTGGCGGATATGGTCTTCAGCGTTCACACCAATCGCGTGGCGGTCATTGACGGTCATACCGTGTGTGCCAGCGTGCAGTTGGATAAGTCCGTGGAGCCGGAAGTGGCTATACAAGCATTGCGCGATTATGCGGCACCACCTTCGGCGAGGGAACTGCCTTCGTCGCCGCGCCCCGTTATCGAGGTCCGGGATGAAGCGGATCGGCCTCAGCCAAGACTCGACCGCATGGCAGGAAAAGGCATGACAACCGTGATCGGCCGCGTGAGGCGCGATCCCATCTTTGATCTTAAGTTTGTGGTGTTATCGCATAACACGATCCGCGGGGCAGCGGGCGCATCGATCTATAATGCGGAGTTGTTGGTGAAGGAAGGTCTTTTGTAGCGAGTTACCCAAACGGGTAATTTATAAGCTATTCTTAACAAAAACACTTGACAAGCATGAATTCGCCTGATATAAACTTGCGAAATTAAATATTCGCTCTTATCCAGAGAAGCTGAGGGACCGACCCTTTGAAGCTTCGGCAACCAAACAAAAGTTATGGTGCCAAATTCGGCAAATACGAATGACACAGTCATTCATATCTGGAAGATGAGAGGACGGTGTAGACGTATACCTCTTCTTGTACTTTCAGAAGAGGTAATTTTTTTAAGCGCTAAAAATTATCTTTTCTGACGGGCGGAATTAATTTATAAAATTTTATTCAAGAGGAGATAACTCAAATGTCCACAAAAGATCGCAAATTAGGTTTCGCCACCCGCCAGCTTCACGCGGGCTATTCACCAGACCCCACCACGGGGAGCCGTGCTGTTCCGTTGTATCAGACGACCAGCTATCAGTTCAAGAGCACCGA
Source organism: Anaerolineales bacterium (assembly GCA_037916115.1). Taxonomy (GTDB): domain Bacteria; phylum Chloroflexota; class Anaerolineae; order Anaerolineales; family Villigracilaceae; genus Villigracilis. The sequence goes on along the minus strand of JBAIYF010000166.1, from coordinate 6,529 downwards.
ACATGCTGCAAATCTGTTCGCACTCAAAGAGTTGGGAAATATTTACACACGTTTGATGAACCCGACCACCGATGTGCTCGAGCAGCGCATTGCATCGCTTGAAGGCGGTGTGGCGGCTCTGGCTTCCAGTTCGGGTCATGCGGCGCAGGCACAGGCGATCTTCACGCTGTGCAATGCCGGTGACCATATTGTGACTTCTTCCCGTTTGTATGGCGGCACGTACAGCCAGTTCAAGTACACCCTGCCCAAACTGGGCATCCAGGTCACTTTTGTAGACCCCACTGACCCGAAGAATTTCGAGGCGGCAATTCAGCCTAACACCAAGATCATCTATGGCGAGACTCTCGGCAACCCCGATATTTCCGTCTTCCCGTTCGAAGAAGTAGCTGAAATTGCCAAGAAACATAACCTCGTTCTCTTCATCGACAACACATTCGCCACCCCGTACCTGTTCCGCCCGTTCGAATGGGGAGCGCATGTGGTCACGCACTCCACCACCAAGTTCATCACGGGCAATGGTACTTCCATCGGAGGCATCATCGTGGACGGTGGCAACTACGACTGGACAAGCGAGAAGTTTGAGAATTTCAACACCCCCGATCCTTCGTATCACGGGCTCGTGTACTCCTCCATCGCCGCGGCGGGACTTCCCCCCTTCGCGATCAAAGCCCGCGTACATGTCCTGCGTGACATTGGCGCATCTGCTTCTCCGTTCAACTCCTGGCAGACCTTGCTCGGGCTTGAAACCCTCAACCTGCGCATGGACCGTCACGTGCAGAACGCGCAAGCCGTTGCTGAATTTCTGGAAAAGCACCCCAAGGTCAGCTGGGTCAAATACCCCGGACTCAAGAGCCACCCGGACCACGAACGCGCCAAGAAGTATCTGCCCAAGGGCGCAGGTGCGATCCTCGGCTTCGGGGTGAAAGGCGGACGCGAAGCAGGTCAGAAGTTCATTGAAAGCCTGCAACTCTTCAGCCACCTTGCCAACGTCGGTGATGCGCGCTCTCTCGCCATTCACCCCGCTTCCACTACACACAGCCAACTCACCGACGAACAGCAGGTCACCGCTGGCGTCAGCCCTGACTTTGTCCGCTTGAGCATTGGTCTCGAAGACTTCGAAGATATCAAGTGGGATCTGGATCAAGCGCTAAACGCGTAAATGCAGAAGTTAGAATGCGGAATGATGAAATTTATTCATCATTCCGCATTCATAAATCATCATTCAAAAAAATGCCCGTAAAAATTCCTTCCACCCTCCCCGCTCGTGAAATTCTCGAATACGAGAATATCTTTGTCATCGACGAAGAACGCGCCTTACATCAAGACATCCGTGCCTTGCGTGTGGCGATTCTAAATCTCATGCCCACCAAGATCGCCACCGAAACACAGATCCTGCGGCTTCTCTCCAACTCTCCTCTGCAAGTCGAGATCACCCTGCTGCACACCGCCACGCACGAGTCCAAGAACACCGATGCCGATCACTTGCTCAATCACTATGTCACGTTTGAAGATGTGAAGCACGAAAAATTTGACGGTCTCATTGTCACCGGCGCGCCCGTGGAGCAAATGCCATTTGAAAAAGTGGATTACTGGAACGAGCTCACCCAGATCATGGATTGGGCGAAGACCAATGTCGAGTCCACGTTCTTCATTTGCTGGGGTGCACAGGCTGCGCTATATCACTACTATGGGATTCCGAAATATGATCTGCCCCACAAGATGTTCGGCGTCTTCGAACACCGCCTCTTAAATCGGACCTCGAAACTGATGCGCGGCTTCGATGACATTTTCCTCGCCCCACACTCGCGCCACACCGAGATCCGCCGTACAGACATTGAGAAGCACCCCGAGTTACAGATCCTCGCCGAATCTGACGAAGCGGGCGTCTATATCGTCGGCTCAAAGGATGGGCGCCAAATCTACATCACCGGTCACTCAGAGTATGATCCGCTTACACTAAAGGGTGAGTACGACCGCGACGTCAACAAGGGTCTGCCCATTCATGTGCCGAAAAATTACTATCCTAAGGATGACCCGACACACGAACCCAACGTCCGCTGGCGTGGGCATGCAAATTTGTTGTACTCAAATTGGTTGAACTATCACGTATACCAGGTCACACCATACGACCCGAATGAGATCCCAAAATAACGCTCTTATTCCTCACGCATGTTGGACATCAATTCAGGGATGACGAACAGAAATGGCATACCCATAATGACAGCATACGTAACAGGCAGCCAGACAAATCCCAACGCAGCAGATGCCAGATTGATCACCCCAGCCATACGGTCCTGCTTGATACGTTTTTGTTTTTGCTCAAGGGTCAGATTGTTTGGCGCAAGGTCCGTATCCACAAAAGCATGCTTCCAGAACTTTCCCAAAATCACTGAAGACAGTGCCATGTTGATTGGATACAGTGCCACCACGAAGGGATTACCCGGATAATCTCCGATAAATGCAGTTAGAAACGGAAACAAACTTGCTGAAAAAAGAAGGGCATTATTAAGCCAAAGCAACTTCGAATCCACTTTGGCGATCTGATGCACGATGTGATGATGGTTGACCCAAAAGATAGCAAGGATGAAGAAGCTGAATAGAAATGCCAAAAACTTTGGGGCAATGATTTTCAGCCCTGCCAGAAATACGGGGAACGAACCATTCTCCAGTTCGGGGACATGCAACTCAAGGACAAGGATGGTGAGGACGATGGCAAACATGCCATCGCTAAAGGCTTCAAGTCGATTCTTGGACATGAATACTCCAATGACAAGCTGTCCATGAGTCAGTTGAACTCATGGACAGCGGTTTTGTTAGGGTTGAAAACTGGTGAGTTTTTCCATGGACATGGAAGGACGGTCCACAAGTGAGCCGAGCTTTTGCCCTGCAGCGGAGGCGAACAGGGTGGTATTCCATGTTGAGGCAGACTCTGCGCTTTCCCAGCGCATGATGAGAACGAAACTCCCATCTTCAGCGCGCAACAGTTCACGACCCGCATATCCTGCGTGGGTCGGTCCAACTTCCTGCTGGATCTGGCGCTCGACTTCCATCAACACATTTTCGTCCACGCCTGGTAATAACTTATATTTTGCCAATTCAATGTATGCCATCTTCTATCTCCTTTGAAAATGAAGTTAAGACTCTTTTTGGTGCTGCGCCCCAACGATACGGAACATGGTTACGATCACTGTCAGCTCCACCACCATGAAGATAACCGGCATCAACAAGGCGGATATAGATGCCCCAGACAGGATGGTCAAGACCAAATCCTGCCCTTCGACCAGTAAACGGATGATCATAACAATGGCGATCGATTCGGGCACGCCGACCATTGAAACGATCCCCAATGCAAGGGCAATTGCCACATTTCGGGCGCTGAACATGTGGGCGGCGTTCACGATTTCCGCAGTATTGGAAACCAGCCCCGGCAGGATACCAGTGGGATTGAAATAACCAGATAAGCCGTATGCCAGATTAAGCAAAGCGACCGCTCCAGCAACGATTCTGACCCAAGTTGGAACAAGTTTTGCATTTGGACTCATAACGAACTCCTTCTCTCTGAAAATCAAAATTGCGCATTGACCTATTGAAGATCAATGCGCAAATTCTATTCATGCCAGGATAAAGACGCCATTTAGGAATTACGGGAAATCTGGTACTTTTCTCGGAAAGTGGTGCGGAAGGCGGTGGGAGATTGTGTCGTCTCGCGTTTGAAGAAACGGGTGAAATAAGATGGATCTGCAAAACCAACCCTTTGACCGATCTCCACTACATTCTGGTCGGAATGCAGCAACAGGCGCTTCGCTTCCACAATCAACCGTTGATGAATGAGCTGGCTGGGCGAGATTCCTAAAACTTCACGCGTGGTATCGGAGAGATGCCCCGCCGTTACGGCAAGCATGCTGGCATATTCCTGAACGCTTTGTTTTTCAAGATAATGAATATCAATCAGACGGATGAATTGCTGAACCAACACGTCGCCTGCGCTTGCTTTGGCAGGCGTCACTTTAACTTGATAAAGGCGCTGTGTCTGGATCAGAAATTGCTGCAAAAGAGATTGAAGCACAACCAGTTTGCCAAAATTCTCACTTTGATATTCGGCAAGCATGTCGCGGCAAAAATTGCCAAAGCGGGCAGACTGTTCGGGCGGAAGATGCAGCAACGGCGGATGGTCGACGCGGTGAAAGAAATCGAATCCGCGCAGGAAGTTGTGGTCCAGACGGTTGAGTGAAAGGAAATCATCTGTAAAGAGCAGCACGTATCCGCTCAAACTATCTTTGATGATGGGAAAGTGAATTTGTCCGGGAGTGATGAAGAATAATGTGTTCGGCTGAAAGGGATAACTTTCAAAGTCAATGTAATGTGTGCCGCTGCCGCCCATGATCCAGAAAATTTCGTAATAGGTGTGGCGATGCGGCACGGTGCGTGTTTCATTTTCAGATAAGCCATCAATGCGGGCGATCTCGAAAAAGGTCTCCCGACTGTCGGGACGGCTGAATTCGCGCGGCTGTTCGAACTCGTGCAGGGGAAAGTCATTGTTCATGACCTGATTATAATCACAGCTCTTTCTATGATTTTTCCTGCGAATAAATGCCAATGAGCCTTCCCATAATAAGTGCGACATACAACACCCCCACCATGCCTTCCACTGTTGCCAGTGAGCGCGCCCACGGGTTGATCGGAATGATGTCGCCATATCCCAGCGTGGCAAGGGTGACAAAACTGAAGTACACCAACTGCTGCCACTGTGGTGCAACTCCCAATCCGTTATCCAAAAAAGCGTTCGGGTCAAGCCTGCTAACGATGACATACAATGGCGCGAACATCGAACCGATGAAAATATAGATCGTAATGGCGGTCATCATCACGTTCAAGTCCACCACGCGCGATGTGTAGATATATCGCACCAGGGCAACCGTCATCAACAGTTGCGCAGGAATGATGGCGAACTGCGAAATAATCATAATGACATTGGATGACGGCGCCATAAAAGCAGACACAGAACCTATAAACCAGACAGCCGCCGCCACACTGGTTTGTACAAAATGTTTTCTATCCACACTGGTGGCAAGCACCCCAACAATGAACATCCCCGCATAAGCCAACAGAAAGATGACATTCCCCAACTCGCCCATATACATGGTCAACGGGTAACCAAAATTCAGAACCGCCACCAAAAACAGCAGGTTTGCCACCCGCCCATAAAAACGCGCCGACAATCTCTCGATCATGATCTCTCCATGCAAAACCGTCTGGGGTATGATTTGAAGCGCATCCATTTTACTATTGCGAGGAAATCCCTTGGCTAAGATCAATCTGCGCCCCGTCACCGAAACAGACTTGCCCATCCTTTTTCAACAGCAACTCGACCCGCAAGCCGTTGCCATGTCTGCTTACCCAGCCAAAGACCGCGGCGAATTCATGCGACATTGGGAGGGCATCATGAAAAACAAAAATATGACCGCGCGAACCATCATATACAAAGAGAAGGTTGCGGGTCACATCATTTGTTGGAAAGAAGGCAAATACGAACAGCGCATCGGCTATTGGATCGGCAGAGACTTTTGGCGGCGCGGCATTGCCAGCGCCGCCGTGGCGGAAATGCTCCCCCTCATCAAGATCCGCCCGCTATTTGCCGAGGTGGCAAATCACAACCTCGCTTCCAAACGCGTTTTAGAGAAAAACGGTTTCATCCTTCATGATGAAGGCGGAAAAATCTCAATGTTCAAATTAAATTGACGGTGGACAATTAACGATAGACGGCAGACAACAACCTTCCATGGTCTGTCGTCTGGCGTCCATCGTCTATCCCTGCCACTTCTTCACCCGTTCCAAAATACTCTCACTCCCCAACTCTTTGCAGACCTTCTTCAAGCGCGAAGTCGCGCCATGCCACTTTAGATCAGCCAGCGATTCCTTCAATGGCACATCCGTCCGCAGGGTGGAAAGTTCACGGAACAGCAAAGCATCATCGTAATTATTTTTCAAATTCGCAAGCAACGTTGTGGCACGCCCCAACCCCAAACCAAGTTTCGCCGGGTCATTGGGAATGTTCTCAATATGCTTGTACTTCGCCAACACCGTCGCCGTAGACTTTTCGCCCCAACCCTGAATGCCGGGGTAGCCATCGGCTGAGTCACCGACCAATGCCAAAAAATCAGGGATGGACTCAGGCGGCACACCAAATTTTTCGGTCACGCCTTTTTCATTCAATAGAATTTCGCGACGCCGATCCCAACAAATGACGCGGTCACCCTCCACCATTTGCGTCAGGTCTTTATCGACCGAACAGATGATGACCTGCTCAACTTGTTTGGATTTCTTGAACTTCGCCGCAGCAGTGGCAATCGCATCGTCCGCCTCAAACTTGACCATGGGCCACGTCACCAACCCCAGGGCTTTGACCGCCGCCTCAGCCAGCGGAAATTGATCCAGGATCAACTTCTCAACACCCGCACTGGATTTATAACCCGCATACATCGTGTTGCGAAACGACTCGATCACATGGTCGAAAGCCACAGCAACGTGC
>JBAIYF010000165.1:0-2597 GCA_037916115.1 Anaerolineales bacterium | reverse complement strand
GTAGCAAAGCGGATGAGGGTGTTCGTTGAAACCACTGTCCCTTCCGGGATGATGATCTCCTCTGAACTGGAGTTGGTGAATTGCACCGTTCCTGCCGCCTTGGTCTGCGGCACCGAGATCGTGCTGGTGATCGGCATGGTCTGTACTTCAGAAACAACCAGGGTGATGGTTTGGGCGGGGATCTCGCCGCTAAGGGAAACAGACTCGGTCTGCGGGTCTGCGGCAACAGGGATGGTGAGGGAGACCGTCCGCGCTTCGGGATACAAAGTCACCGCCGCACGCGGGACGAATAGGCCTGCCACTGCCAAAACAGCCATGACCCCCACTGTGAATGTGATCACCCTTCCTAAAAACGAACTACGCCACGAAGCTTCTTTGACATAGACTTCATCACGCATCGAGCGCAGGTCGCGGCGTGGAGGCTTGGGCGTACGTTGAGTTCTGGGAGCAGGAGCCGCCCAAACGTCTTTTTGAGCCGAGGTGGTTGAGTTGAATACGGGGATTCCCAGAGACTCTGCTTCACGTCGGATCTTCATCCTGCGGGTGACGATGCCGAGTTGTGCGCCGAGAGAATCCGCGTGGCGCTGCAGGACTTTCAGGTCCAGCAGGCGTAGAGTGACTTTGGCATACTTGGGGTATACCAATAAAATGCGCGGCGTCTTCGCCCACGATAATTTATCGCGGACGGAGATGAGGTCGTCGTGAGTTTCGAGGGTGATGATCTTGGTTTTCAATTAAATTCACCACAGATGGACACTGATGAATAGGATGAGTGACAGGTCAAATGCTTTTAACTTTCCAGTTTACGTGAGGCAATAATCTCTTTATCTCAATCTTCGTTCTTCCAAAATTAATTAACAAACATGCTTCGCAATTTGTGGCTCGTAAATAATTCAAAGATTGGGCAAGATGGTCTTGTGTCAGAATGGAAACCGCTTTCAACTCAACCAGTACCCGATTTTCCACCAGCATGTCTGCAAAGAATTCTCCGACAACCACATCATCATAAACTACTTTTATTGGGTGTTGTTGGACAACAGAAAGTCCTGTTGTTTTTCGAATTCTATGTACAAGCGCATTTTCATAAACTTTTTCAACAAAACCAACTCCAAGTGTATTACTTACTTCATAGGCACAGCCAATAATCTTTTGAGTGATCAAATTCAAATCCGGTGACGGCATTTCTCCCATCCTTTTATCAAAACATCAGTGTTTATCTGGGTTCATCTGTGGTGAATAGACCTTGCTTTTTCAACCAAAGAAGGCAGGGTTTTGAGGAACGAATCGACATGTTCCGGGGTGGTGCCAGAGCCGAGGGTGATGCGAAGGGAGCCAAGCGCCCACTCACGCGGATGCCCGAGCGCGGTGACCACTTCGCTGGGTTCGGGGTTACCGGTCTTACAGGCAGAGCCGGAGGAACAGGCAAAGCCAGCCGCATCGAGCAATTGCAGGAGCAAATTGCCATCCACATCCTTGAATACGAATGAGGCATGGTTGGGCAAACGCTGCACGGGGTGACCGGTGAGTTTGGAGTCAGAAATGGTTTCGAGCACAGTGCCGATGATGTGATCGCGCATTGGTTGCACATGTGCTGTTCGCGCTTCACGTTCTTCGACAGCAAGTTTCAACGCCTCGGCAAAGCCGACAATGTACGGCACGTTATGCGTCCCCGCCCGCAGACTGAACTCTTGACTGCCGCCCGTTAGGTGTGGGGTCAGCTTCGTCCCCTTGCGGATGTACAGCGCACCCACCCCTTTCGGTCCGTAGAACTTGTGCCCGCCAAGCGACATCAAGTCCACGCCGAGTTTGGTCACATTCACATCGAGATACGCCGCCGCCTGCACAGCGTCGGTGTGAAAAAGAATGTTATTGGTTTTTGCCACTTCAGCAAGGTCAGTGATCGGGTTGAGCGTGCCGATCTCATTGTTGGCATACATGACAGACGCCATGGTCGTGTCATTGCAGACTGCCTTCGCCAGCGACTCGACCGTCACCATGCCGTGTTCGTCCACGTCTAGCCATTCGAGGGGAAAACCGTATTCCTTTTCAAGTTGGATCGCGGTCTTACTCACGGCGGGATGTTCGGTCTTCGCGGTGAGCAGCCACTTGGAGGCACCCTTCTTCGCCATCATTGCGCCGCGCAGGGCGAGGTTATCCGCTTCTGAGCCGCCGGAGGTGAAGATGATCTCGTCGGGGCGGCATCCCAGCACGGCGGCGACTTTTTCCCGCGCTTCATCCACTGCCGCTTCGGCTTTTTGACCGAGGCGGTGAATCGACGACGGATTGCCGTACACCTCGCGGAAGTACGGCATCATCTTGGCGAGCACACGCTCATCAACGGGAGTGGTGGCAGCGTAATCGAGATAAATCATGGTCGGGATTATAAAGCAGACCCCACAAGTTTTAAATTTGAGAATGATAAAATTATGAGATGCAAATTCAACGGCTGAGAATTACCGGCGGACTCATCGGAGCCGCCGCCATCGTTTTGATGGTTTTCGCGAACCAACTGGGCTTGGAATCCTTCCCCACCTGGGGCGTGCGGCGGACGGCGATCCTGCTCATCGGACTTGCCCTGTTAACGGTCAGCCTCTTTT
>JBAIYF010000164.1:0-10018 GCA_037916115.1 Anaerolineales bacterium | reverse complement strand
TTGGTCGAAGTGGAAGAACGTGCCATCGCCATCGAAGCGCGCGGCTTTACCTCCCGGCATGTCAAAACCTCCCTGCATGAAATTCCCGACACCAACAGCGATAAACTCGTGCGTTGGCTCCTGATTGCAGTCATCCTCGTTTCCATCGGTCTGAAACTATGGCTTTCGTAAATATTCAAAACCTCACCTACAAATATCCACTCACCAAAGAGCCGGTGCTGAAAAATATCAACCTGCAAATTCAGGAGGGTGAGTTCGTTTCGGTTGTAGGTCCCAATGGCGCAGGCAAGTCTACGCTGTGTTATGCGCTGGCAGGTTTCGTGCCGCATTTTTTCAAAGGCGAGTTCAGCGGCGAGATCGAAGTGGATGGAAAGAAGTCCAGCACGTCGAAGCTCGATGAATGGGTCTTGAACGTCGGCTTGGCGTTCCAAAATCCGTTCAACCAAATTTCCGGCGCAAAGTACACCGTCTTTGAAGAGATCGCTTTCGGGCTGGAGAACATCGGCGTGCCGCGTGATGAAATGAAAAAACGGGTGGAGGATGCCATGTCCCTGACGGGAATCAGCGACCTGGCAGACCGCTCTCCCTATTCCCTCTCTGGCGGACAACAACAACGCGTCGCGCTGACCTCGATCCTGGTCATGCGACCCAGGCTTTTGGTACTCGACGAACCCACCTCGCAAATGGACCCGATCGGCACCCGCGAAGTCTTCGGCGTGGTGCGCAAAATGGCGGAAGAAGGCATGACCGTCGTCATGGTGGAGCACAAAGTGGAATGGATCGCGCACTTTGCAGACCGGGTCATTGCATTGAAGGAAGGTCAAGTTTTGATGGAAGGCAAGCCGAATGAAGTACTCACTTCCGACCTGCTGGCAGAAAGTGGATTTGGCATTTCGCGTTACACATCCACGGCAAGAGAAGCCCGAAAGCGCGGATTATGGAAGAAAGAGAAATTGCCTGTAACATTGTTCGAAGCAATGGAAGGGTTCGACCTTGATAAACAAGGATGAACACAGATAAAGCATCCCTGTTTATTTCCGTTCATCATGGTGAATTTCAATGAAAATCGAGATCAAAGACCTGCGTTTTATCTATCCCACCGGCTTGGAAGCTCTCAAAGGCATCAACCTCACTATCAACTCTGGTGAGCAGGTTGCCATTGTAGGGCAAAATGGCGCGGGCAAGACTACACTGGTGCGCCATTTCAACGGCTTGCTCAAGCCAGCCTCCGGCTCGGTGACCATCGGCGACTGGGAGACCACAAAACATTCGGTTGCCAAACTGGCTTCGCGGGTGGGCTATGTGTTTCAAAATCCCGATGAACAGTTGTTCTCGCGCGATGTACTGACCGAAGTCTCGTTCGGTCCGCGCAATTTGGGGTATGCCAAAGAGAAGGTGGATGAACTTGTCAAACGCGCGCTGACGCTCACAGAACTCAGCGACAAGACCGAGACCAACCCCTACGACCTCTCGCCCACCTGGCGCAAAATGGTGGCGCTGGCATCCATCATCGCCATGGATACACCCATCGTCATCTTTGATGAGCCGACCACGGGGCAGGATGCGGTCAATGTGGGGCGCATTGCTAACGTGATCGCCGAGTTAAAGCGTGAAGGCAAGACCGTTATCACCATCACACACGATATTGATTTCTGCGCCGAAAACTTTGAGCGGGTCATCGCCCTCGCAAAAGGACAAGTCCTGCTGGACGGTCCTGCGCGTGAAGTATTGGGGGAAGAGGAAATCTTGGCGCAAACCTACGTCGACCCGCCGCAGTTGACGCGGCTGGGGAAGGTGCTGGAGTTAAAAGAAACTGTTACGACACAGGAAGAATTTTTGAAGGCAGTAACGCGGTATTAATCCCGCGTTACTTTTTATACACCGCTAATTCCTCATACCCCGAATCGTTCTCGTACATTTCCCGCTTATAAACCACATCATCCAACTCAAGGAGCACGATTTCAGCCGTGGTGTAGATTTTGCACCCGCTGACGAGATGCCCGCCAACCGTCGCACCGTCGCCGTCAGAGATGGCAACGTGGATGTGTGATCCGTGCACCGAAACTGTGCCCGTGATGGAGACGATCTCAAAGTGACCATCGTACTCGGTGTAAAAGTCTCTGTTGGCAAGGCGCAGGGTGGCATGGGTCAGGCTGCCCACTGCAGAGAGCACACAACCTGCTTCAATGTTATGGGCATTGGCATAGTCTTGGATCGAGTCGAACAGGTCGTGTTGGGGTTTGAGGCGAAAGGTGTGAGTTTTCATGGGAATAAAAAACTCGTGCGGGGGTTAATCCCCCGCACGAGCGGTTTACCAGAAGTGAAAGCCGGTCAACCCGGCGAACCAGTTGGTGAGGTAGGGGTAAAACTGCAAGCCGAGCAGAGCGACGATCACTCCCAGAATGGCTCCAGCGATAATATCGGAGAGGTAGTGAACGCCCATGGCTACGCGGGCTACAGCCACCAGCGGCGCCCAAACCCAAAGGGCAAGAGCAAGCCAGGGCGGGGCAAGCGCCGAGGCGATCATCGCGATGAGAAAGGCACGGGCGGCGTGTCCCGATGGGAAGGAGTGCGGGTCGGTATTCCGGTAGATCTCGCCCCATTCGCCTTCGGGGCGTTTGCGCTTGACCAGGAACTTGACTGCCAGTACCACAGCAGCAAGACCACCAATGCCGAAGAATTCAACCGTTTCCCAATGCCGCCATTCGGAGTTGCTGAAGAACCAGGCGAGGATGAGCCCCGCCAACCAGAACCATGAGTCGCCGGAGTGGGCGAAGAAGATGGCGAGGTTGCGTAAAAAACCCGGCTTTTCAGCAATTCGCATTTGCTTGGAAAGTCGGGCATCGAGATCGATGATGGAACGAAGATTCATATTACTTGGATGTTTTTCCTTTTGAGACTTTTGCCGCTTTCTTGACTTGAGCAGCGAGGTCTTCACGCATGAGCTCGAGTTGATGCGGCTTGTCCACGTCCATGCAGGCTTCTGCGTGTTCCCATACAATGGCGCAACCCTTGATGCCAATTCGCTGCGACGCACGTTCGACCAGAGAGTCGAGCGTGAATTGACGGGTGGCAAGTTGGAAAAGCGTATCAAAGCCGATGATCGCCGCTTGGCGCATGGGACTTTTGCGGTTGCCGATCAGCGCTTCCCAGACGTGCATGTGTTCCTTAATGACGCTGATGCGAGCGATGTTGATGTCGGCGCCGCACAGTTCAATATCTTTCAGTTTGGTGTATGTACGTTTGGATGAGGGATAGCGAGCCTCCATCACTTCCTTGGGGCAAACACCATAATACAGATCATCGCGGGTCTTCATGGCGGTTTTGACAAGCCAGTCCACCATGTCGCCGCGCAGGGCGGGAATGTCTGCCGAGCAGACCAACAGGTATTCCCCTTTCGGGCTCAGTTCGAGCGACTTTTCAGAACCGGCAACAATGTTCGCCAGCATGCGCCCCTGGTTGGAAATGTAATGAATGGGCTTGGAACAAGTCAACCCGCTTTTGGCGGAAAGCCCGATGACGATGATGTTATCCACAGATTTGGATTCGGCGAGTGCATCCACGATCCATTGCACCATAGGTTTTCCGGCAACATCGATCAATGCCTTGGAACCGCCCTGGGAATAGGCATACAAGGGATCATTGGGCTGGGGAATTCCCCCCGCCAGAACAATTGCGTTCATTTTCATATTTAGTTCAACTCCTGCAGTTGAGGTTCAAAGCCGAGTTTGGCAAGCATTTCGTCATATTCGTCCCACGTAAGCGGACGGTTTTTACCAGAGATCGCAACCAGGGCCGCTTCCATCATGTTCGTACCAAAGGAACGTCCCTCCAATACAGGTGTGGTAGTGACAAGATATTTGACACCGCACTTTTTGAACAATTCCACATCTTCAGGGGTGGTGGTGTTGGTAACGACAACCTTTCCTTGCATATCGTCTGGCATGTAGCGTTTTATGTAGTGACAATCGCCCGCAATGACCGTAGCCTCATGGAAATATTTCGGATACTTGGGCTTGCGTTCCTCTTGCTTTTCACCCACCGGGTAGATCCAATGGAAGGGCAGGCGCAAAGCAATGGGCAGCATGATCGCCGCCACGGTCTTGATCTGTTTGGCGGTGTGCAGCGGAATGGGCATATCCAGTGAAAAGAGGAAGTCGCCAAATGTACATTTGAAGCCGGCATCCAAAAAGGAAGCGGTCAACCCCCAGCGGTCGGAACCGGTCATGATGAGGGCGGTTTTGCCATGCTGGTTGATGTAGCTACCGATCTTTTCAAGGATGAACGGGGCAGCTTTCTTTTCAAGGGTGAGGCGCAGACCTGAACCATCGACAACAGGGGTCTTTTTGATGAAGCGCACCATTGGCTTTACAGAATGAAAATCATATTTTTTTCCATCCACGAACATGCTCAAATCCCCGCCGCCCACGCCAAAAGCATCCACCATTCCGTCAAGTTCTTTGAATTTTTGGGCGGCAGCTTCCATATCCCCGTCGGTGCCAATGCGTTCAATGCTGACCTTTTCGCCAAGCAAAGTCACTTCCACAGCTTTATTGCGCTTGGATGAACCAATGCTAATGCTGACTGCTCGTTTCATTACGAAGCCTCCACAAGTGAGATGACGCCAGTTATATCACGATTCAGGTTTCAAGTCTGATGGCGGCACAGGCAGGGTGAACCTGAAAGTAGTGCCTTTTCCCAGCGCACTCTGGACCCAGATCCTGCCTTTGTGTACTTCAATGATCCTTTTCACAAGGGCAAGCCCCACACCCGTACCCTCTGAGTCGACATCCAGTTTATTGAAGAGACCAAAGATACGTTCATGATGTTCGGATGCAATGCCCATGCCGTTATCACGGACGTAAAAAACCAACATATCGTTCTCAACCCCTTCCTGCCCGATCTCAATGCGTGGATGCTCTCCGACAAACTTGGCGGCATTATCAATCAGATTTTGCAAAGCCTCTACCATCCGCGGACGGTCCACATATACCATGGGCATGCCCGGTTGCACACTTATCTGTGCCATGGCTTTCTGTATCTGTCCCTGTACGATCTCAAGAGCATCCTGCACGATCTCATTGAATGGGACTTCAACAGGAGGGTTCACCAACCTGCCGACACGTGAGAGTTCAAGCAGGTCGTTCAACAAAGCCTGCATTTTTTCGGTAGCGTCAGAAATACGTTTGATGTCGCTGCGCAATCGTGCCTGATTTCCGTTGAGGGCGTCCTGCTCAAGAAAGCCGAGAAAACCTCGAATGGTGATAACCGGGGATTTGAGGTCGTGGGATACGGTGTAGGTGAAACGTTCCAGCTCTGCATTCTTGCTCTCCAGCTCCTCGATCAACCGTTGGCGCTCCATAAGCTCTGCCTGTACTTCGCTGAAGAGACGCGCATTTTCCAAGGCGATGGCCACCTGATTTGCATATGCAACCGCCAGTTCAGCATGTTTTGTGGTGAATTTGCCGGGTTGGTTTCCGTCAATAGTAATAATGCCAATGATCTGACGTTTAATGCGCAAAGGAACCGCCAGCCAGGTACGGATCTGGTTATAAGGAGGCTCGCTAAACAGGGGAGCAAGAACACGCGTATCTTCCACAAGCACATAGGGGACTTTGCCTGTTAGCAGCAGGTAGGATGGTTCTTTCTCGGTTACTTTATATTGCTGTCCCAATTCCGTTCCAGACGTCTCAAGTCTCAGGGCACTGACGATCTCAAGCATATCCCCCTTAAGCAGTTGCACCGAGGCGCTGTCGCAGGGGACGACCTTTTCCAATTGTTCCAGAATCAGCCCAACCGCTTTTGTCTCATCCAGGGTTTCGGCGATGATCGCCATACTTTCACGCAGGGCTTCGGATTCGGCGTTCTTCGTCTCCAGTTCCTGGATCAGTTTTTCGCGTTCGGTCTCCACCCATTTGCGCTGGCTGATATCCCGCACCATGACAATGGCGGTTCCCTCTGTGACCGGCGTGACACGTGCTTCAAAGAATTGAATCTCTTCTTCAGGCGGCAATCCATATTCGAATGCATGATCCTGCCCGGAGGAAATGGCACGACTAATGGCGAACAAAGCCTGTTCTGCAATGCGCGGCGGGAACAGATCTTTTATATTCCGTCCAATAAACTCATGAGGCTGCATGACCGGAACCAATTCACTGGATGCCAGAAAATCCAAAAAAATGCCTTCACCGGATACTTCAAAGATCAGATCGGGAATGGATGCCACAATGGCGCGCATGCGTGTTTCGGCGCTTTGCAGTGCCTCACCCACCTGTTTTAATTCGGTAATATCGTAGAACATGCATAAAATACAAGGCTGTTCCTTGATATTAAAAAGCTCGTAATAGGCAATGGCGGTTCGGGGGGCTTTATCTCTGCTCGTAAATTGCACTTCCTGATTCTGAAGCGATCCTTGTTCCTGCAATTTTTCAAGAAACCGGGTGCGTTCATCAGCCCTGCTCCAGATTTCAAATTCGAGGACAGAACGCCCCAATGCTTTTTCAGGAGCAAGCCCTGAGAGTTCCCAAAATGCCTCATTGGCTTCGAGGAAGATACCATCTTTCACCGTGACAATGGAAATGGCGATCTTGTTGTTCTCAAAGACCTTGCGAAACCGCTCCTCACTGGACCTGAGTTCATGCTCGATCACCCGGCGCTCGTTCAGTTCTTTTTGCGCTTCTTCATATAAACGGGCGTTATCGATGGCAAGTGCGGCGAGTGCGGCAAGTCGTTCGAGTACGGTAATCTCTTCAGGGGTTACTACCCGGTTACGTTCACGGTAGGCAACAACCAGTGTGCCGATCACCGTTTGCCCGGATTTCATAGGCGCACCCACCACCGTGACAAACCCGGATCGGGATACTATAGAGAGTTTATCTTCATAGGCTTCGTAATCTTCCACCAACAGGGTCTCACCGGTCTGCCAGATCTTACCTACCATTCCCTGACCCAGTTGAATGGTCGTTTTATTCCATTTTGCAAATTCGCCTGTGCCAAGTTCCTGTCGCAGTTCCGAGCCATCCGGCAGGACCAGGTCGATGCCGACGTGCGGGGTATTGAGCAGTTCCCCGGCACGCAGCAGGATCGACTCGAGGAGTGGATTCAATTCGAGGCGGTTGAGCAGCCCAAAGGTCGTTTCGTGAAGCGCGGTTAGATAACGTGTCTGTCGTTGCAGACGTTCTTCGCTCAACAGCAGATCTTCTTCAACAGATTTTCTCTCAAGCAATTCTTTTTGCGCTTCTTCATAAAGCCGGGCATTGACAATGGCAAGCGAGGCAAGCGCGCCAAGCCGTTCAAGAAGGATGACTTTTTCCTGGGGGATATAGTTCTGTTTTTCAGTGGAGGCGACAACCAGAACCCCCAGAACTTTGTTACCCGATATTAGGGGCGTGCCTGCAACACAGCAAAAGCCCATGTCTTCCGCCTCGGGGTTTCTACCTGTCCAAGCCGCGTAATCTTCAATAAGCATGGTTTCACCGGTTTCCCATACCTTGCCGGTAAGACCCACCCCCTTTTCGGTCAATGTTCCATTCCAGTCTTTGAAAATGCCGTTCCCCAATTCCTGGCGCAATTTGCTTCCATCGGGCGTCAGCAGGTCGATGCCGACATTTTGGGTTTCGAGCAATTCGCCAACGCGGACGAGAATCGACTCAAGGAGAGGTCGAAGTTCGAGTCGGTTGAGCAGTCCAAACGTCGTTTCGTGAAGCGCGGAAAGATAACTGGCTTGCTGCTGCATTTTTTCATCCGACCGCAGTCGTTCGCGCAGTTCCAGTTTTGCATCCTGCAAGGAACGATTGAGACGCTGGATCACGAAATAGGTCATGATACTGGAGACGATAAAGACAGCGGTCAGGTCGCGGGCATAGGCAAGCGGTTTGTCAATGCTGTAGACACGAACGCCAATGTGTTCCTGATAGGCAAAAAGCCAGATGATCGCCAGGCTGAAAAGACCGGTGACCAAACCTTCGCGCCACCCCAATAACATTGCCGCAAGTAACACGAGAATGGAATAGACCAACACGGCGACATCACGCAAACCGTCTGATGAGGCAGCTTGATAGGTCATTGCCACCCAAATGAATACGACCAGAAAGATCGCGGCGGGGCGCACCGACCCGCGGCGGATCAAGAATTGGGTGGTTAACAAACCTATTATTACCAACGGCATGATGTACCGGGAAGATTCACTGACCGTCTCCCCCGAGAGGTAACGCGATAAGATAAGCAGGGCAACCACAAACACCGATACCCACACCACATTGTTCAATATTTGGGCGGTGCGGGTCTTTTCTTCGTCTTCAAAAATAACCGTCGTGAATAGACGATGGAAAAAGTTTCGCATTGGTGGGGATTATATATCAGTCACCCCTGCCGTAGGTGCAAGAAAACGGGCGGAATGAATTCATTCCGCCCGGGCAGGGTTTAGTAGGGTTTTTCCAAAAGCCCGTCGAGCACTTTCTTGGATGCTTCATCGATCACTGCGTGCTGACTGCCGCCATGCGAGTCCATGGTGACGACGACGGGGAAGTCTTTGACTTCGATGACCCACATCGCCTCGGGCACGCCGAACTCCATTTTGAACACGCCGTGGACTTTGACGACCGTCTGCGCGAGGAAGGATGCTGCGCCGCCAATGGCATGCATGTACACACCGGGGGTTTCCTGACAGCCTTTGAGCGTCTTTGCGCCCATGCCGCCCTTGCCGATGACGCCTTTGACGTTGAAGTGTTTCATCACGTCGGCTTGATACGGCTCTTCACGGATGGAGGTGGTGGGTCCGGCGGCAAGGAATTTGTACTCCTTCGTATCCAGCCCGCTGACGACAGGTCCGCAGTGGTAGATAACCGAGCCGTTGAGCAGTTTCTTCAACTCTTCATAGACCTGCATGTCGTCGCCCTGCGGGGCGCGGGTCTTTTTGATGAAGGTCTCGATCATCCATTTGTGGGCGGCATCGCGCCCGGTGACCATCATGCCCGAAAGCGCCACCGAGTCGCCAACTTTCAGGTCGCGGATGGCTTCGTCGCTGATGGGAGTGGTAAGGGATTTCATAAAAGTGTCTCCTTGCGGTATTTGATTATCGAATACCGCAAATCGTTAATCGTAAGTAACTTCTTCACCCTTCACCGTCAGCTTGCGGCGGCGATATGCCCAACACATATAAGAAACAGATACAAAGTATGAAGCAGGCAAACGGCTCAAACCGACGATCTTGGTATCGAGCACGGTGGTCTTGCCGCCAAAGCCCATGGGACCAATTCCCATTTCGTTGGCTTCAGAAGTCAGGCGTTCTTCGAGTTCGGCGAGTTTCGGGTCTTCGTTGCGGGTGCCCATTTCGCTGAACAACACTTCTTTGGATTTGATGTAGGACGAGCCGCGGTCACCGCCGATGGAAACGCCCAACACACCCGGCGCACAGCCCTGACCTTGAGCCTTCTGCACGGCGTCGAGCACCACCTTGCGGACACCCGCCAGGTCGCGCCCGGCGCCGAGGTTGTTATCGGGCAGCGAATATTGCCGCCCAACGTTCTCACAGCCGCCGCCTTTGAGCATCAACTCAATGGTGAGTTCGTCGCCTTCGGTCTCTTCAAAATGGATGTAGGGGAAGTCGTCGCCGCCGAGGTTGTTGCCGGTGTTCTTATCGTAGATGGCGTCCACGGCGTTGGGGCGCATAAAGGATTTTTTCGTCGCCTGTTCCATCGCGGCACGGATCTGCTTCTTGAGCTGGATCGTAGACCAGCCGACGGGGTAATGCACCTGAAAAATGGGCGTGCCCGTGTCCTGACAGATGGGCGTAGAATTGGCACGGGAAAGCTCAATGTTCTTCATGATGGTTTCCAACGCGCCGCGCGCCGCCGAACCGGGTGCTTCCTTTTCGATGGACTCTTTCAAACGTTTTTCAACATCCGGCGGCAGCGAACTGGACGTGCGCCGAATCAGTTCAAGGATTTCATTGGTTAGATCTCGCATGGTTATGCCTCCATTACGGTGGGAATCATACTCCCGTTGAAAGAAAATGCCA
>JBAIYF010000163.1:0-2740 GCA_037916115.1 Anaerolineales bacterium | reverse complement strand
AATTGCTTGGGGAATGCGCTTTCCATCATGGAAAGATTACGGCGAATATCCAGGATGTCGCGCATTGGCTCATTGCCCACCGGACAAATATCCACGCAGGCGCCGCAGCTTGTGCAAGCCCAAACCGCTTCTTCCGAGATCAGGTCGAGCATGGGCACATCGGTCGTGCCGCCGTTGTTGAAGTGATAACGTTTGTTGATCTCCAACGCGGCAGGGGAGAGCAGCTTGCCCGTGTTATATGCCGGGCAAACTTCCTGACAGCGGAAACATTGGATACAAGCGAAACTGTCCATAACCTGTTCCCAGCCGAGGTCTTTCATCTTTGCCGCGCCAAACTGTTCAATCGATTGGTCATCGAGATTCACATAGCTCAACTGCCCAATGGATTTTCTCTCAGGCTTGAGCGCAAAATTCAACGGCGCAAAGAACAGGTGAATATGTTTTGAATAAGGGAAATAGGGGAGGAAGGCGACGACTGCGCCAATTGATAGCCAGAACGCAAGGTGTTCTCCAACAATCAAAACTCCCGGCTCTACCCCCGCCCAAAGTTGGGACGCTGCCGAGATGCTTGGCTGCCAGCTGTCCGTGTGACCTGCCAATGCGAGATTGAACGACTCGCCAAGGAAACGCATTGAGTTGTGGACGAAGATAAACGTGGCAACAATTGCCGAGTCGCGCAGGATGCCAGTGCGAGCTTTCGGGTTGAGTAAAGTCGTCTCACGAGTGGAAAGAGTCGCCGGTCGCAGTACGAAGCGGCGGAACGCCATCGCCAGAATACCGACGATGATGGCGACGTTCGCCACATCCGCAATGAGCCGGTAGACATCCCCGAATAAACCGGTGTTATCAAGCAAACGCCAATCTGTAAACGCGTAGATCAAGTCTGCAAGATTGATGAGGAGGAACGAGAGGAAGCCCCAGCCGATGAGGGCGTGAAAAATGCTGGGTCCAAGGCGGAGGCGGAAGACGGGTTGGAACAAACCCACCTTGACGATCAATTCACCGATGCGTTTCCACATCAGCGACCAATCCACTTTGCCCTGCCCGCTGGCGATGTGACCCACGATGCGCATCACACCTTTGTATGTGAAGTAAAGGGAAACAAGGGTTGCAATGACGAACAGGATCTTCTCTACAAGGGTAAGCATGAAACTACCTCCAGTGCGTCGTGCTGAAATTTGTTCGTTAAGTTTAGCACAGGTTGTTGGATAAAAAGAACGCCGCATGTCATTGCGGCGTCAGGCATTTATCATGTTCTATTGGCTGATGTCATTCACGTAATCGACTGCCCCGGAACAACTGCCGATCAGGAAGGGTGAGACCGTATCCCATGTTAGCGGCAGTTCGTTCGAGGCGTATGCGCCGCTGATCGCTTCGGCGAGGCAGCCGCCGCCCGCGTTGTAGTTGACCAGGGTGAACTTCCACAGGTCTTCATACGAAGCAACATCTGCCGGGGATTCGCCGGTGTAGTTGTAGATGACCTGCCCCGCCTGCTCACAATTGGCAACAAGCGTGTGCGCGAACACACCAATGGAAAAATCCGCCTGTGTCAGGTCCAACCCGAGCGGACAGTCTTTGCAGGTGGCATCCACACTGTTGACGAGGGCGCGGCGCAAACTTGCCTGTTGCTCTTCATCCAAATTGGCATAGCCCCGCCCGCAGGTTTCCGAGTCCATTACAAGCGGACAGAATTGATTGAAGAAACTCCGGTTCCAGAAGAGCGCTGTGTCTGCTCCGTTTTCGGTGAGCTGCCCGAGCCCAATATCGCCCGCCGCCTGAAAGATGCCGGGCCAGAACTGGCTTTCACGGGCAAAAAGATTCTTCAACAAAAATGCAGGGACGCTGGTTTCCTTTGCCGTGGATATGATCAATTCATCGAATTGGTTTTGCCACTGGGTAACTGCACTACGGGCTTTTTCCAATCCGCATTGGTTGACGACATTCCCCGGCGCGAGGCCGCCATCAGGGCAGGAACTTGCGTCCACTACGCCTTGCAGGATGAGGTTTGCCGCAAGGTAGGTGTAGGGAATGTCACTGCTCAGGTCTTTACTTCGGCTCGGGGTGCTTAACCATTCAGGTGTGCCGCCTACAGGAGGAAAGACTCCCCACGCTTCGGCACAGGTCGCGCTGACTCCGCCAAACCATTGAGGGGAGCGGACATCCACGTACCAGTAAAGTTGGTCGGGGTCGCCGTTATCCACCTGTTTGACACGTACCTGCGCTTCGTAAATTTCACTGCTGTCGCCGTATGAGGAATATGCCCAGAACTCAACGGTCACGCCGTCGTCGTCTGTTTCGGGGATCTGGAATTTACAGGTGTTTGTTTCGTCACAAAAGAAGGATGAGTCATCATATGTCCCTTCGATGCGGACGATGGTCTCATTGGGTAATGGTTCCTGCCCGGTGATGACCAGAGTTGGTTTGGTTTCACAAATATTGGTGGATGTGCTGTACACCGGCTCGCAATCTTCAAGCGAAATCAATGCGCTGGCAGTGGGCAGCAGCATGGCGATCTCTTTTTCCTTTTTCTCAGTACCAACCAGGCGCAGATAATACCCTTCGCATTGAGCCGCACGGTTTAAGTTACACATCGGCTGTTTGATCCATTCCCTGTAAATGATCGTCCCGCAGTAGCGATAGATCTCGTCCGGTGTGGGAACGCCGTCATGCTCGATAATGATCGAACAGACCTCGGCGCGGTCTTTCCAGCGCGAGAGGTCCCAGTCGTAGGCGGTGTATT
>JBAIYF010000162.1:0-5066 GCA_037916115.1 Anaerolineales bacterium | reverse complement strand
CGAGGCGTTCGCGCTTTTCAATGAGAATGACTTCCCCGCCGAGTTCAGCCGCAGACCGAGCCGCTTCCAATCCCGCAGGTCCGCCGCCGATGACTAGAATTTTGTTTGACATGAATGTTCCTCCAGATGAAGGTAAATATTTCTCAAAATCTTTTGGACACGGATTTCACTGATCACACGGACAAGAACGGATTTTTTAATTATTTTTCCGTGTGTTTCCGTGAAATCCGTCTAATCCGTGTACGAGTCTTTTATCCGTACACCACAGGCTTATCCGCGTCTTCCCAGGTAATGCCAGACTTCTGCCCAGAGCGGATTAGTTCCAGGTCGTTCTGGAATTCATCCCAATATTTCTGCCAGTTGATTCCGAGCTTATCCAGGAAAGGACGCCAATCCGTCGAGTGCCAGTGGAACTGCACCACGCGGAAGGGATGCGCACCCATTGCCAATGCCGCAACCTGTGCGTCAGATAAAACAGGAATGCCCACATTGCGATCGTGCGCTTTCGCTGAGAATTGGCTCTTGTCAAGCGTGGTCACGCAGCCTGTGTCGTGGGTTACGGTCAGGTCGGGGTTGACTTCGTTCTTCATCGTCTCGATCTTGCGCAAGACAGAAAAGGAACGGGTGAAGTCACGTTGAACGAGCACATGGCGGAAACCGAAGCCGCAGCAATCGAACCAGGTCGAGTAATCGGCGACATTGATTCCGAGAGACTCAAGTGTGGCAGTGACAGTTGCAGTGCGTTGACCGCCATAAATTTCAGGGTCATAAATGGCATCTTCGGCAACGATCTTGTAGTAATGGCAGGCGGGGTGAACCGTGGCGCGGATCATGCTCATGTCCACGGTTTGTTTCTCTGCAAATTTCTTTCGCATGACATGCACCCACTCGCTGTAATGGACAAGTTCTTCGGGGATGACCAGCGGCTTGCCCATCTTGTCCAAGATGCGGCGAACTTCATCACGCAGTTCCTTGTGATGAACCAACTGCTCGCGGATTTCCTTGTAATGTCCATATGAAGTGCCGCAGTGAATCGTAGGGAAGTAACCCGTCTCATAAGCGGCAGCGAAGTTGCGACTCATCACCGCGGCTTGAGCAGCAGCGTTGGAAGTCGCCGAGGCGTAATAGTTCCAACCCGTGCAGGAGGTCTGGTCGGTGGGGTCGAGATAATCCAAATTGAATTGGCGGTGAAGCCAAAAAATGGAAGAGGTGTAACCGGGGATATGTCCGCACTGACCACAGGATTTATGGTGCCAGGTGTGGTCGATCGGAATCTTCTTTGTGCGCCCATACTTGGTGGTCACTTCCACGTGGTTTTCAGGCACGCGTTGGACGATGATCTCGCCTTTGGCTTCCAATTCAAACAAGGCTTCACGGATATCGTGAGTTGGCGCAACATCAGGATCGCGGGTGACTGCGTGCGATTTACGTTCAAGGATTTCTTCTACGGTTGTGGTCATGGCTTATCCTTCTTCTAATTCTTCCTGCATCACATCTGCCAATAAATCGTGCAAGCCTTCGTCAATTTCCTTGATGATCTCCATGTTGCCTGTCTCGAACCAGATGGTGTAGAGCTCGAGCAAGGTCTTGCGGTCTGTCTTCCATGCCGCATCGGTCACGCCACGCAGAGTATCCACAGGGATGGCTTTGCGCCACACAGGCATGTTCTTGGAAAACTCACCCACCCACGGACCCCAATCGGGGAAGAAATCTGGCTGAAGCATGTCAGGCGAGACTTGGTTGCCTTTGAGCATCACCTTGTAGATCACGCGGCTATAGCCTTGCAAAACGTCCTTCGTTTCCTGAAGTCCGTTCTTTACGGCAACTTCACGAAGCAAAGTGACCAGCCCGCCCGGGTTGTTTCCACGCGGACAGCGCAAGCACGAGAAGCACTGCGCACAGTTCCAAATATCTTCCGAGATGATGTCGTACACACGCTCAATATCTTCACGTGCCATTGCTTGAGCGATCACCCGCGGAGAGTAATCATAGAAGCGCGCCGATGGGCAGGTCGAAACGCAAATGCCGCACTCGTAGCATCCATAAAGGAAGTCTTCGTAGCGCGGGTCATCTTTCACTTCGAGAAAGAGTTTTTCCTTCTCTTCGTATGAAACTTCGGGATGACGACTGCTTGCCTTGCCGGGATTCCAATTTTCTTGTGTGGTAGGCATGTGCCTCCTAAAAAAACTACTAAATAAGTAGAGAGTAGCTGATCAGTAACACCTTGACTACTCTCTACTCATCCAATCTCTAAAAACCAATCACCGCATCTGCATCGCACGCCATGTCATTGAACGCTGCACCGCCGATCATTTCCACGCCTTCGATCATGTCATCCATGGTGTAACCGTGCAGGTCAAGCGAAGGCTGGCAGACGAGGAAGCGCACACCGATCTCCTGAGCCTGTTCGATGAAGAATTTCAATTCCTTACCACCGCCACCCTTGCGCGGAATGATGATCTTCTCGCCGTTGCCTTTTGCCACGCACTGCGGACCGTTCATGGTGAAGTAAATGCAAACTTCGTTGTCCATTGCTGCACCCGCCGTGGCGAGGAAGAACGGCGTCGCCGTTCGTTCAGGGTCTTTTTCACCATGAGTCTGCACATACAAAATTCGTTTTGTTTCCGGGTCGTTCGTTTTCCACACACTCATACTGCCCTCTCCTTCACTGATAACTGGTACTTAGAAACTTGCAACAGCTTCGTCAACAGACTTATACTCGGCAACCTTCTGATTAAGCCCCACCGTATAAAAAATAGAGGTAACCAACTCCGGCGCAGACGCCAGCTTGATCGCCCCACCTTTCTGTTCAACAGACTGCGCCGCCTTCACGATCGCGCGCAATCCGGCAGAAGACATAAACTCCACCCCTTGAAGTTCCAGCACCAGCTTGGAACTGCCGCCAACTATCTTTATCAGTTCAGCATCGAAGGCGGGAGCGGTCTCCGAATCGATTCGCCCGCTTACAAAGACCACAGCCACCTCCCCTCTGGCTTCAGATTTGACTGAAATTTTTCCCATCGTTATCCTCTTTTTCCAAGAAAATGTAATTCACGTACTGGTTGGCATAACACACCAGGTTCATTTAGATGAATAACTGCACTTCTGCATCCGCCGCATATTCAAGGAACGTAGCTGCGCCGCCAATATCAACTTGAGGAATGAAATCTTCCCTCTTGAAACCAAAGACATCCATCGTCATCTGGCAGCCGATCATTTTCACATCCAGATCAAGGCACATATCGCGCAGTTCTTCAATGGATGCAACACCCTTGTTTTTGAAGGTCTGTTTCATCAAACCGGTCGCCATCGCCTCAAATCCAGGCACATTTGCCATTAGGATGTTCGGCATAGGCCAGACGATGTTTTGAAAACCTTCAGGTCCAAAGGGCATTTTCATTGGCATGGCAGGGTTGCCAAGCGGGGAAACCTGCATTTTCAAATCTTTCTTAAGTAACGGCAGTCCGTAAAAGGTAAAAAAAATGCATACCTCCCAGCCCATCGCGCCAGCTGCACTGGCAAGAATGAACGGGGGGTATGCCCAGTCGAGCGTCCCTTTGCTTGCGATCAGTGCAAGCCGCTTTGGAGCATTTGGGTCAGACTTTGTCATATCAACCTCACTATGCAAATATCAAAGCCAGAGATGGTTTACTTTTTCTTCAAATAAAAGATGAACTTGCCGTCTTCGGTCATGGAGCGTAACAACTCATTGCCAGTCTGACGGCTCCAGGCTTCCATATCTGGCGGAGCGCCAGGGTCGGTGGCGATCATCTTCAACACCTGACCTGACTGCATCTCCTTGATCGCCTTGGAAGTCTTAACCACCGGCATGGGGCAAAGCATTCCAGAACAATCCAAAACCTGATCTTCCTTGATCACTTCTGTCATTGGTGCCTCCTTTGGGACGTTCAAATCATAATGAATTGAGGGGGAATCCACCATCCCCCACACAAGGGAATTTATCTCCCCCGCAGGGGGGAGAAGGTCAATTCGGATATAATCATTATGCGCCTTAACATACTATTTGCCAATATGTTTAAAAGCATCGAAACCATATTCCGCTCAAACCGTGTTTTTGTCTTTCTGATCATCTATCGTTGGGCGTCGATCATCCCTGTCCTGTTTGCATTCAATTCAGACAGGAAGTTTCCCATCCCTCTGCTGCTCACACTTAGCATTGCCCTTGCGGCAAATACCTTTGTCTCCCTCTTCAACCGCTTTTTGAACAGAACCGTTCTAAATTTCCCCGCCCTGCTGGGAGCAGACATGATCTTTTCTGCCACCCTGATGGCAGTCAGCGGCGGAGTCCAAAGCCCATTCTTCCTTACTGCACTCAGCCCCCTGCTGGCAGGCGCATTTTTCTTTCAAGTCCGCGGCGCACTGCTTTCCTCCCTCTTCTTCACACCCTTATACATTCTTGTTGGCATCATGACAGGTCAGCCCTCAATTGAGCCAGCCTTACTCGCCACACAAATCACAGGCATCTGGATTCTTCCGCTGCTTTTTTCCTACCCAGCCACATTGCTTAAGTCTGTGAATGAGACAACAGCGGAACTTTCCGCCGCACACCGCCAATTGGAGATCATCCACGACCTGACCGTTCTCCTCCAAGCCGCGCCCGATCTGCTCTCCGTGCAGGAACGCGTTCTTGGCGCCGTCACCACCGAACTTGGCTTCTCCAAAGCGGTAGTGGCGCTTGTGGATCCCGCCCGCGAAGAACTCGGCGGCTGGCTGGTCTATCCACACGATGAAAGTTTTCCAAAAACAAACCCGCTTCCCATAACATCCGAAAACGGAGTCGTCATCAAAACCCTGCTCAACCGTGAAAACCTTAAGTCGAATGGGCAGCCGCTTATCAGCAACGAGCCGCTCAATCAGTGGCTTTCGCAAAGCAGTTGGTTCATCACACCGCTTTACTTACGGGAACATCCCGTAGGGCTTTTGCTAGTGGATGAAGCCGACCTGACCCGTGAACGGGAAGCCACGTTGATGACGGTCGCGAATCAAGCCGCGCTCGCGCTTGGTACCACCATCCTGTGCATTGACCGCGCCCGACGCCTCGCCGT
>JBAIYF010000161.1:0-1850 GCA_037916115.1 Anaerolineales bacterium | reverse complement strand
GCTCCAACGGCGGCTCTATTCTTTCCAACCCCGCCAGTGCCACGGTGGCACTCCCAAGCAGTTCGGCAGCACTAAAAGTGACTGTGACGCCATCCACCTCACTTGCTACAACCCTGGGCGCCCAGGTCACTTACACATATACAGTGAAAAATGAAGGCAACGTCACCATAAATCAGTCTGTGGTGGTCACGGATTATGGTCTTTCGGGTTCGCCCACTCCGAGTTGCACTCTTTCAGGAGGCGCACTCCCACCACAAGCGACCCGCACATGCACGATTGTGTATGCGGTGAAACAACTGGACTTGGACGCTGGATCGATCATCAACAATGCCGTGGCAGTCACCCAAAATACCACCTCGGCAGCGGCAACCGGCATCGTTATTACGTATAACGCGCCGCGCATCACCCTTACTTTTAGTTCAAACCCCACCGCCTTCTCCGGGTCAGGACAAAACCTATTCTTCACGTTCAAATTAAGAAACACCGGCAACACAAATGTGACGGGTCCCTACCTGATCACGCTCAGCTCCCCGAGCGGAGTTACAGTCACCTGCCCGACGACTCCGAACCCCTTGCCGATCGGCGTGGAGATCACCTGTAACGCCAATGGAAATTACACAACCACAAACACGGACGTTAATGCTGCAAAGGTTACAGTTCAGGCTTCCGCCTCCGCCTCGTCAGGAAACCTGACCACCACCTTGAACACATCTGTGCCTTATTCCTTCTCATGTGTTCTGTATCACAACCCCGCCCCTGTTCTCACGTTCGCTGCTCGAACCATGACAATGAATGTAATCAGTTCCATTAACAATTCGGGTACGGTTAATATCAGCACCATCTCTCTCACTGGCATGAATTTGAACACGCATCCTCAGCAGCGCATTACATCCATCACCTACGGCGGAGTCACGATCTGGTCTGGCAACAGCGGACAGACCAGTGACATATTCTTCAACAGCAACAGCTTGTTCGGAGATCTTACTCTTCCCAAAGGACAGAATAAATATCTGGTCTTCAACTTCAACAGAGATTACACACCTTTGGGCAATGAAAAAGTCGTGATCAAGTTCACGCAGTCGAGCTGCCAAGATCTGGACTCTTCTAATTCGTCACAGGTACCCTAATATGAAAAAGCAAAAAGACTCAAGCAACAAAAAACAGCGCGGACAAAGCCTGGTGGAACTGGCGATCAGCCTGATGTTCATCCTGCTTCTGCTAATGGGCACCATCGACTTTGGCCTTGCCCTCTTTGCCTGGGTCACCATGCGTGATGCCGCCCAGGAAGGCGCCGTGTACGGATCGGTCAAACCCACCGACCAGACGGGCATCAAGAACCGAGCCATCGCTGCCGCCTCAGACCTATTCGTGCTCGCACCGGGAGATGTTACAGTGACCATCAACGGCAATGCCTGCGAAGGGTCGACAGGCACCCCGCCTAACACAACGCCGAATACCATTCAAGTAAGTATTACCCGCTTGCACCCGGTTTCAACCCCGTTGGTCGGCGCCATCATTGGCAGCCAGAATATTACGCTTCGAGCTCAAGTGACCAACACGATCCTCTCTCCAGTGTGTCCATAATAACAAGGACGAAAGAAGGCTAATTATGAAAAACAACAAAAAATCAGAAAGAGGGCAGGCTATCGTCCTGATCGCTTTAGCCGTCGTCGGCTTGATCGGCATGGCAGGGCTTACCATTGACGGCGGTTTTGCTTATTCCGACCGCCGCAACGCCCAGAACGCCGCCGACAACGCTGCCCTTGCAGCCGGACGCGCGTTCATCCGTAATGAAAACTACTCTAATGCCGCTCTGTCGTTGGCTGCCTCAAACGGTTATAACAACAACG
>JBAIYF010000160.1:0-4438 GCA_037916115.1 Anaerolineales bacterium | reverse complement strand
ACCGAGCGCTGGGGTGTGAAAGTGACCAACGTTGAGATTCGTGAGATCATCCCGCCGCGTGATGTTCAGGACGCGATGAACCGCCAGATGTCTGCGGAGCGCATCCGCCGTGCTGTGGTGACCGAATCCACTGGTACGCGCGAAGCGGCCGTCAATGTGGCAGAAGGCGAGAAGCAGTCGGCTATTCTCCGCGCTGAAGGCCAGAAGCAATCGGCCATTCTTGCGGCGGAAGGCGAGAAACAGGCTCAAGCTTTACGGGCAGAAGGTTTTGCCGTCGCTTTAGAAGCCATTTTCAATGCAGCCAAGACGGTCGATCAAAAGACCATGACCTTGCAGTATTTCGAAACACTCAAGTCCATTGGTGCGAATGCGTCCACCAAATTCATCTTCCCGATGGAATTCACCAGCATGTTGGATAACTTCCTTGGCAAAAGCAGCAAGGGATAGACGATAGTAAAATAACCACAAAAAGTGGAAAGCTGAAATGTGAATTTCACTTTCCACTTTTTTATTGATACAATCGCCTTGTTATGGAAATCATTCCCGCATCCATTCTCGACCTCAACGCGCTCCGCAAGCTTGAAAAGGAAAGTTTTGGTAAAGACGCCTGGCCGTTGCTTGACCTCATTGCCGTTCTGACTTTTTCCGAAGTGATCAGACTCAAAGCTGTGGAAGACGGCGAGATGATCGGTTTTATAGCCGGGGACCCACGTCCACGCGACGGGTGGGGTTGGATTGCCACCATTGCAGTGGATACTCGCTTTCGGCGGCGCGGCGTTGGGACGGCATTGCTGCGTGCTTGTGAGACTCAACTGGGTGTGCCACGTTCACGGCTGACAGTGAGAGTATCCAACCACGGGGCTATCTCATTGTATGAGCGTGAAGGATATCAGATCATAGATACATGGGCGGCATACTATAACGATGGAGAGAGTGCAATTGTGATGGAGAAGGTTTTATGAAAAAACAAGGCTGGTTGACAGAGTTTGAAGCCCTGCGCGGATTGAGCATTGTGTTGCTTCTCATGGTCCACGCCGGTTTTTTTAGCTTGAAATTATTTGGTTGGTTGGAAATTGGGGGATTATCCTCTTTTGTTGTTGCGTTCTTATTGGGTTCTTTTTTCTTTTTAGCTGGCTATTTCTTTGATATGTCGATTCACAAGTACCTGAATAATATTTGGTACTTTGTCTTTTCCCGGATCATTCGAATCTTCCCGCCTTATTGGGTCGCATTATGGCTGTTCACGTTGATGTACGATCTGAGAAAACGCGACTTGCTTGTCTATGCTTTGAATCTGCAAGTCATTTTTTCCCCGGAATATGTCAAGCCGTTGTTGACCCTTTGGTATATAAGTTTGCTGGTGGTTTATTACATCCTCTTCGGCTTTCTTGTTTGGAAGGCGAACTCGAATCGCAGTTTGTTTGCTGGGGCATTGTTGATATTTTTGACCGCATATATTTTGCACGTTTATACTGGTTTGTTTGACCAGCGTTTTTTTAGATATTATTTTGTGTTTTTTGCGGGTATTTATTTGTATAGAAATGAAGATATAAGAAATTACGTGTTTCAGATCAGCTTTTTTTACAAATTATTGATCGCTGCAGTGGGCGTGATTTTGTTTTCTTTTGCCCATGCCGCCGGTCTTGCAATACGGAATTTGCTGTTCATTGCTGCTGCGCTTGTTTTCATACTGTCCTGGGTATTGATGTGGCTCTCAATCTTTCGTACAAATATCGGCAACTGGAAACTATGGGTTGTTCTTTCAACTGGTTCCTACTTTGCCTACCTTTTTCATCGCCCCGTCTGGCATTGGGTTGAGACTTCGATGAGTATTCCGCTTGTCTGGGATCAGGTGATCGTCTTCCGCCTCGTTCCCATATCTGTCTTATTATTGTTGGCTTCCTATTACTTGCAATTAGGATACGACCGCCTCCTGTTTACTTTGCGGCTGAAATGATCGTGCAACCAGCGGATTTATTCCCTCATTTTATATCGGGTTTATAATCGAAAAATATGTCTGAAGTTTTACCGCCGCCCGTATGGGTTGATACAACCGAAAAACTTGATAGGATGGTTCAGGACTTGGTTGCCCAGCCGCGTATCGCTGTGGACACAGAGTCGAACAGCCTGCATGCCTTTCGTGAAAAGGTATGTTTGTTGCAATTCACTTCTTCACAGGTGGATTATATTGTTGATCCGCTTGCAATTAATGACCTGCGCATACTTGCCCCTGTTTTTTCCAACTCAAACATCGAAAAGGTTTTTCATGCTGCCGAGTATGACCTGATCTGTCTTCATAGGGATTTTGGCTTCTCATTCTCGAACCTTTTCGACACCATGCATGCAGCGAGGGTTTTGGGTTATCCTGCAGTCGGTTTGGATAAACTGCTTGGCGACAAGTTCCAGATCAAACTGGATAAGCGTCATCAAAAGGCAGATTGGGCGGCACGTCCCCTGACAGATGAACAGGTGCATTACGCACGTCTTGATACTCATTATCTTTTTGACTTGCGGGATGAGTTAGAGAAAGAATTACATGAAAAGGAGCGGCTTGATTTTGCAAGGGAGGATTTTGAACGTGCCTGCCGTGTTGAAGAGGGTAAATCGAGATCTAATGGCGCTTCGTGGGAGCGTTTTTCAGGACGTAAGGACCTTTCTCTGCGTGAGTTGACGGTGGTGGCACACTTATGTCAGTGGCGGGACAGGGAAGCCGAACGTTTGGATCGCCCGCCTTACAAAGTGATGATGGATGATGTGTTGATATCGCTTGCCAAGAACCCGCCTGAAGCAAAGGTGGATCTTTCTGCGGCGGGTCTTTCTGAAAAGCAGATACGGCTGTGGGGCGGTATGATATTAAGTGCGGTCAGGAATGGGGCGTCGGCTCCGCTGGTAGAGCGTAAACAGGTTGAACCAAGGAATGATGCGGTACTGCGTCGGTTGGAAAAACTCAAGGTGTGGAGAAAAAAGGTTGGGATGTCCATGCAGGTAGAGTCAGATATTATCCTTCCCAAACCATATCTTGCGATTCTCTCTGAAACGCCACCAAATGATATGGCTGAATTGAAATCGTTAATGAAGGACTCTCCGGCACGATTTGATAAATTTGGCGGGCAGATACTGAAAACTTTAGGAGTTAAGCATGCGAATTAATTTTCATGGTGCGGCTCATACTGTTACGGGTAGTCAGCACTTGTTGGAGATCAATGGACGTAAACTTTTATTGGATTGCGGACTTTATCAGGGCAAGCGAGCTGAATCCTATGAACGTAACTTGAGCTTTAAGTTCGATCCACGCAGTGTGGATGCGGTGATACTTTCGCATGCCCATATCGATCATTCCGGTAACCTGCCCAACCTTGTCAAGCAGGGATTTGAGGGCAATATTTATGCTACGCGAGCTACTAAAGATATTGCCAGCACCATGCTTGCAGATTCTGGGCGAATTCAAGAGTCTGATGCCGAGTTTGTAAACAAAAAGCACGCTCAACAAGGCGTTGCTCTTGTGGAGCCCATTTATACAGAACAGGATGCTGAGCAGGTTAGCACGATGTTTGTCGGCAGGGATTATGGTGAGGCGTTTGAGCCGATCTCTGGAGTGGTTGCACGTTTTTATGAAGCCGGGCATATTCTTGGGTCTGCCGGTGTTTCGCTTGAGATCGAAGAAAAGGGCAGAAAGATCCACCTTTGGTTTTCCGGTGATATTGGGAGGTATAAACTTCCATTACTGCGCGATCCGGTTTTGCCTTCCAGCGCAGATTATATGATCATGGAAAGTACGTATGGTGACAAAAGTCACAGTGACCCGGAGCAGGCATTTCTTGAGTTTCGAGATGTGGTTAAAAGAACCCTGGATCGCGGCGGAAAGGTGATTGTGCCTGCATTCGCTGTCGGGCGTACCCAGGAAATCGTCTATAACCTGAACGAGATGATGCACAATGGCGACGTTCTGCGAGTGCCTGTATATGTGGACAGCCCGCTTGCTGTGAAGGCGTCAGATATTTTCAAAAATCATTTGGAATGTTTCGACGAAGAGACAAAGAAGTTTGTGCGCGAGTCGCGGCATCCTGCTTTGGATTTCAATATGTTGCATTACATCCGTTCGGTGGAAGAGTCAAAGGCGTTGAATGAGCGCACCGACCCAATGGTGATCATCGCTGCTTCGGGCATGGCTGAGACAGGGCGCATTGTCCATCACATTCGCAACAATGTGGAAAATCCTCGTAATACGGTTTGCATCGTTTCGTGGCAGGCTCCAAATACTTTGGGGCGTCGCCTGGCAGACCGTGAGCCGGAAGTTCGTATTTTTGACAAGACATACAAGCGTAAATGCGAGGTTGCAACGATTGGTGGGTTGTCGGGGCATGCCGGACAGGATCTATTGGTAAAGTATGCGACCAGTGTGAAGAATAGTGTAAAGGATGTTTTTCTTGTCCACGGT
>JBAIYF010000159.1:0-6461 GCA_037916115.1 Anaerolineales bacterium | reverse complement strand
ATCCTTTCCACTGGTTCAGCAAAACTTCGCGCGCGGATCGGCGTCCAGTTGTTATTCCCGAAACGCACACCACGACGCACGAGGTCATAAGAAATTTGCAGGTAGTCGTTATAAGAACGATAGAGATCGGGCAGGTCGATGGCAGGTGGATTCGGGAAAGTGAGATTGCGGATCGAGTCGAAATCGGTAAGCGCGACCACGGCGCGTCCACCCCGGACTTCAGCTTGCATCGGCGTGGAGGCAGTAGTTGCCACGAAGAGCGAAGCAAAAGCACGCAGGAGTCTTGTAGCTGTGATATAGAATTCGGATTTGAATTCGTCGAGATGCATATCGCCGCGTTCGGTGGCGGAAAGATGCATGAAATCCCAGGCGAAGAGCGGGTCTGGCAGTGAAAGGTTACTGTGAATGCCAGTGGTGGCGAGGGTATCGCCGTAGAGGTCTACGCATTTTTCGAGATAGCGGCGTTTAGCGATAGCCCAGTTGCCAGGGATGGAGTGATGACCAATGTCGGTGAGAAACAGCAGGTTTCCATGCCAGTAATGTAAACGCTCGCCAAAGTTGACGCCTGCGCGGTGCAAAGCGTTCATGAGCGAGGCTTCCATAAGGCGGGCTTCGTAGATCGCACCGCGCGGCGTGTAGTATGGGCGCGTCGCCCATTCGATCATCCAGTGGAAGACTTCAAGCTGGCTGAACTGTGCCTGCCATGCAGGAACACATTCAGCACGGAGATAGTCCACAAAGGAATGTTGGTTGGGTCCGGTTCCCACGGTGAGGAGCGGGCGCAGGTCTTCATCGAGCAGATTCCATTCCTGTTCGAAACCGTTAAGCCCGCCCTGCGGTTTCTCTTTGATGGATTCTTCGAGCGCAAGCATGTACTTGTCGGCAAATTTTTGGGGCATGGGATAATCCTAAGATAAAAGTTTTGTGTACGAAAATTGCTTAATGTAAAACGCAGCTCGTAAAACAGAAAAGAAGAAAGAGGATAGAAAATGCAACAATCCTCTTTCTTCTTTCTTTAGCTTACTTCTTCAACTCGTTCAAACCTTCCATCAAGCGTTTGAATGCCCCTTCAGTGCGCTCGGCGGGTGTGGCATACGAGAAGCGGACCCAATCGCCGCCAAAAGGAGAGAAGAACGCGCCGGGGACAATAGCGACGCCATGGTTTTCGGCAAGGTATTGACCAAGCGGTTCGCTATCTGCCCATCCCTTGGCTTTGATGAATTCGCCCACATTCATAAAGGCATAATAGCCTTTGCCAATAATGTGCTGAAGTCCGCTCTCCGCAAGCAGTTTCTTAAGGGCGGCGCGGCTGGCATTGGTTGGTTCAATAATAGTTTTGGCGGCTTCGTGGAATCCCATTTCATAAGCTGCCATGGCGACTGCAAGCGAGTAGAACGAAGGCATAACAGTATGTGAAGCACGTGCAGTGATGAACTTGATCACGGCTTCGTCCGCAATGAGGTGGCAGTTGCGGATATTCGATCCGCCCAGCGACTTGGTGATGCCGTCAAGGAACATGATGCGCTTGCGTTCTTCGGCGGTGAAATTCTTGAGAAAAGAATTCAAGTCCATTGGCGATTCGTCGGTGACGTAGTGATACATCCAGTCAAACAGCACGAATGCAACACCTGCTTCGAGCGCGGCTTTGGCAAGCGAGATTTGTTTCTCAACGGCAATGGTCAAGCCAGTTGGGTTGTCGGGATTGGTGATGACGAGTCCGGCAATTTTTCGTCCTTTTGATTCGGCAAATTTTACGCTTTCACGGATGGCTTCTTCGGAATATGCCCATCCTTGCGCCGGGTCGCCGGGAGCCCAGAGTACATTGGCACCCACTCCATATGGACCCCAGTTGTAGGAGATCCACGGCACACGCGAGACCATAATGAGATCGCCCTGACGTCCATATCCGAGCGCCATCATGGCTTGGTAGGCTTTGACAAGAGCGTCACGTCCACCAGCGGTACCGAGGACATTGGCAGGCCCCCAGCCTGAAGATGCATCCAATTTCCAGTACTGTTCAATAACAGATTTGCGATAGGCATCCGTGCCGAAAGGCATATCGTAAGATGTGCCGTGCTCCAACTGAAGCTGAAACGCACGTTCAAGAATCGGTTTTGGGGTACCAGGCAGTGAAGCGCCGCCATCGCCCTGGGAGGCATCAAAAATCTTTCCACCAGGGTTCTTTTCCTGATAGACCTTCAACGATTTATTGATGAGAAACATACGGGACGGCGGAATATCCATCATCCCTTTGAGATGGTCGCTGACAGGCACGAGGTGCTTTTCGTCAACAGCGAGAACGGGTGTGCTATTGGATACAGACATGGTAAATTCTCCTTAAGAAAAAATGCCCCGATGTGTCGGGGCATTTGGTGTACTTAGTTGGATTGAACTTTTTTCTGTTCACCAGACAACCACCAAAGCCCCAGACACCCAAGTTCGGTGCGGGTGTTATTGGCATTGGTATCAACAGTGAACAGGTTGAACATTGCGGGCAAGGATACCACTGGGGTACTCATGCGTCAAGCAAAGATTGCCGATTCATGCATTTCAGCAGAAACAGCCTGGCAAGTCTACAAACGGCGAAGCGCCAGCATGGCGATATCATCAGATTGATGTGTGCCAAGGATGTGCTTCTTGATCTGTTCAAAAGTACATGCCAAGATCGTATTCAGGGAATCGGAGGAAGTCAGTAAAGGCACCAACGAAAACAGATCGAATACCTGCCCTGCGGAATTTTCCGCTTCAGTCAGACCATCGGTGAAGGCAAACAAAAGGTCACCATGCTCCATATTTACCTCCCGGATGACATACTCCGCCTCAAGGACGGCGCCGAGAGCTGGACCGGTGATCTCGAGGGTATGCTCCACTCCATGCCGGTTCATAACAAGCGGAGAAAGATGCCCACAGTTGACATACTTCAAGGACGCAGTACGCAAATCCAAAATACCAAAAAAGACCGTTGCGAACATGCCGGTGCTTCCATGAGTTTGAGCAATATAGTTATTGGTCAATGAGATGGCGTTCTTGAGACGCGCTTTGGCGGAATGTCCGCCAGGGGTATCTGGCACGTAAAAATCGATGTTTGAAGCCGCACGCAACAGACTGCGGAACAAGGTCATGAATAACGCAGCGCCCAAACCCTTATCACAGACATCTGCGATCACAAGCCCCACCTTGCTGCCCGGCAGTTCAAATACGTCATAAAAATCTCCAGCAACCTCCCGAGCAGACTTAAGCGACACAGCTATCTCCCAACCGGCAGGTTGGGGAATCATCTCTGGTAAAAAGCCCGCCTGTATCTCACGCCCAATCTTAAATTCCCGCTCCAGTGCCTGACGATAGAGATGTTCCTGCTCCCAAAGACGGGCATTTTCCAGAGCAACACTCATCGATGCAGAAAGAGTCTGCAACAAACGGACAACCGCATCATCAAAAGAATGTTCCTTTTCAATATCCTGCAAACTGAGAATGCCGGTCACTTGATCATTGACGATCATGGGCACACCCAGCCATGTCTTCGGTGTGACTGTACCCGGAAGGGTATATTGCCCCAGTTGTTCTGCCAGTTCCGCCACTTTTTCGCTGACCATGACTGGCTGACGTGTTTCCACCACCCAAATACGAAAACCGCGGATGGGATGATGCCCGGGCGCATAAATGCGCTCTCCGTTCTCGATAGCGTAACGATGTTCGATCGTCTGTGTCTGCTGGTCATAAGTAGATATCATGACCACTTGTGCTTGAAAAATGTCGCGTATCTTATCCCCCACCAGATCGTATATGGATTGGACATCGAGATGCTCAACAAGCCCCAACTGAACACTGTTAATAATTTGAAGTTCAGCTTCACGCTGGGCAAGTTGGTGCTGTAATTCCAAAATATCCACCTCTTTTTCAAATGATAGGTCAGCCATGCCTGCTCCTTCCCATCCGCTACAGACAACTCAAAAAGGAACTGCCTGCATAAAAATTATATAACGACTGTCAACAAAAAAGGAGTGGATGTACGAATCCACTCCTTTTTTGTTGATATGCATAACCTATCCATTTATGCCATGCCCACCTAAAACATTCAATTCAGAGCCCGTGGGCATACCAGCCAGAAGAGGCATGGCTTCGGCTATCAAAGCGCGCACCCGCTCATCTTGTAAAGAGGCGGAATGGGCTTGTTTATCATCCCACAGCTCAAAAACGGATACTATTTCGGTATTCCCTGTATCCTCCATCACAATATAAGCACGGCAGCCAGGCAGACCTTCCACCAATTTAGAAGCACGCAAAAGAATAGCTGAAAGTTCATTGCGTTTCCCAAGCTGAGCTGTTAGTTGACCAGTTCTGGCATACATCGTCAACTCCATCAACGGGCTTAAGGATATGGCGTCATGACTTGAAACTGGGTCATGTCCATATTCGGGTCGATCTCCATGGCATCGGCTTTGACCCAGCAAGGGTTGTTAAAGTATGGGTTTTGGATCACATACCAGCCGGGTTCACTGCCAACACCAAGTATGGTAACAGGTTGTTTATTGTTGCTGCGTGTGCTGGGGTCGATGTTGCTGATGAAACGATAAGTTTCACCAGGACCTGTCCAACAACCGGTGAATGTGATAACCATTGGTCGTTTGACAACCGGCTTTTCGGTTGGGACCTCTGGTGTGTTGGTAGCCTCCGGTGTGGGGGTTTCTGTGGGTGGAAGCGGGGTTGGTGTTACCGCTCCTGCCGTTTGGGTCAACATGCCTGCAGCAAGCTGCGCCGCAGTCGTACCAATAAGGTCTACAGTCGGTGTAGCTGGGGCTTGCGGCGCACAGGCTGTAATTGCCAACACCAAAAGGGTAGCAATGGTTATATAACGAAGAACTCTCAATTTCATGATTAACTCCAAAGTCTATTTCACTTTCTTTTCCATCTTCGCCCAGGTGTCTTTCAGGTTTACTGTCAGATTGAAGACCGGTTTTTCAGGAGTGGAGTCCTTGTCCACGCAGAAATAGCCGAGGCGCTCAAACTGGAAGCGCGAACCCGCTTCGGCAGAGGCAAGAGCCGGTTCTACATACCCGGTCAACACTTCCAACGAATTGGGATTCAAGCAATTGAGGAATCCTTCTTCGCCTTCTTCTGGATTTTCCTTATTGAAGAGGCGGTCGTACATGCGGACCTCCACTTCTTTGGCATGCTTTTCCGACACCCAATGGATCGTGGATTTAACCTTGCGCCCATCTTGCGCATCACCGCCGCGGGTGGTCGGGTCATACGTGGCATGGACTTCAATTACATTACCGGCGGCATCTTTCACCACATCCGTACATTTTATGAAATACGCATAGCGCAAACGAACTTCGTTGCCGGGGTACAGGCGATGATACTTGGGCGGCGGCACTTCACGGAAATCATCCTGCTCAATGTAGATCACTTTCGAGAATGGAACCTTGCGTGTGCCAGCCGACGGGTCTTCAGGATTATTGATAGCATCCATCTCTTCGACGAGGTCATCGGGGTAATTGTTAATCACCACCTTCAACGGGCGGATGACCGCCATGCGGCGCAGGGCACGTTTGTTCAGGTCGTCGCGTACGCACTCTTCGAGCAATGCCACATCGCTGACGCTGTAATTCTTTGCCACACCCACACGGCGAATGAAATCCAGGATCGCTTCGGCGGTATAGCCGCGGCGGCGCATTCCGCGCAGGGTGGGCATGCGCGGATCGTCCCAGCCGTTGACGAGATTCTCTTCCACCAGTCGGCGCAGTTTGCGCTTGCTCATCACCGTGTAATTCATATTCAAACGCGCAAATTCGATCTGACGCGGCTTGAACACGCCAAGCTGTTCAAGGAACCATTCATACAGCGGACGATGATTTTCATATTCAAGCGAACACAACGAATGGGTGATGCCTTCCATCGAGTCGTTCTGCCCGTGAGACCAATCGTACATCGGGTAGATTTTCCACTTATCGCCCGTACGGTGATGTGGCGGGTTGTGGATGATGCGATACATGGCAGGGTCACGCATATTGATGTTAGGGTGCGCCATATCGATCTTGGCGCGCAGGATGCGCGAACCATCTGGGAACTCGCCGTTCTTCATACGCTCGAGCAGATCAAGGTTCTCTTCCACCGAACGCTCGCGGTATGGAGAGTTCTTTCCGGGTTCAGTGAGTGTGCCACGGTTCTTGCTCACTTCTTCGGGCGTTTGGTCATCCACATACGCAAGTCCCTTTTTCACCAACTGCACTGCCCAATCGTAGAGCAGGTCAAAGTAATCAGATGCATACGTCACCTTGACCCATTCAATGCCAAGCCAGCGGGCATCTTCTTCAATGGCTTCCACGAACTCGGTTTCTTCCTTGGTGGGGTTGGTATCGTCAAAACGCAAGACCAACTCGCCGCCGTTTTCCCTGGCAACAAGATAATCGATCATAAACGCCTTGACATGCCCAATGTGCAAATATCCGTTCGGTTCG
>JBAIYF010000158.1:0-2452 GCA_037916115.1 Anaerolineales bacterium | reverse complement strand
AACACGCCTGCCAGTGAAGCCCAAATGGCACCTGCGATCATACCGCCAATAATGGCAAGAGTAATAATCAACCAGGGCGGGAGGGAGCTATCCACAAACTGACGGAGAACCCAGGTTGTGCCGATCGCCCCAAGGACGATCTGTCCTTCCACACCAATGTTCCACAGACCTGCCGAGAATGTAACAAGCAAACCCGCCGTAACCAGCAACAATGGAACAAAGGAAACCAGCACCTCGGCAAATTTGCGCCCCGAACCAATGGAACCGGTTAACATATTTTTGAACGCATCCAGGGGAGAGGCGCCAACCGCCAAAAGAATCAGAGATACGAAACCAAGCGCCAGCAAAAAGGCTGTCAATTGAAAAACAAATCCACCAAGACGGGACTTAAGCATGGGCATCTCCTTTTTGCGGCCACCCTTTACCACCAATTAATTGCCCAAGCTGCTCCACATTCGTTTTCGCCGCGTCGATCGGTTCAGAAACTTTGCCGCTAAAAAATACCAGCAGACGGTCGCTGTATTGCAAAATTTCCTCAAGGTCAGACGAGATGAAGATGATTGCAGCTCCATCCTGTTTACAGCGGTCTTTGAGCTTGCTCCAAATATAAATAACAGACTCAATGTCCAAACCGCGAGTGGGATGTTCGAGTAAAACGAGCGAGAGCGGCGATTGCAGCAAAGCCAGTTCGGCACGCTGCTGATTGCCACCCGAAAGGGACTCGACCGTGCTGGCGGGTGTACCGCGGATGTTGAAAGATTTGATACGGTCTTCCGCCAGTCTCTGCCCGTAGGCTTTATCAATGAATATGCCCTTCGGCTCTTCGGCAAGAACAAAGTGTTCGGTGAGGCTGAGCCCTGGCACCAAGCCTTCTTCGAGGCGCGCAGCAGGAAGGAAATTCACACCACCACGCTTGAATGCATGGTAAGGCTCACCTGTCATATCTTTTCCCTTGAGAATGACCTTCCCACCCACTGGGCGAACGAACCCTGCACAGGCGCGAATGAACATGCCCTGCCCAGAACCTTCCAAGCCTGCCAGCCCGATCACTTCACCAGCGCGGATATCTACATTTATGTTTTGGATCTTTAGACGCACATCTTCAAGGGATACATCTTTAAGGGAGAGGGTAACGTCTCCAGCTTGGGCAGGCTGGCGTTCCCCCAGCGTGACCTCTTTGCCAAACATGGTAGAGACGAATTTTTTCGTATCGTAGGGAGGTGCAAATTCACCGACCAATTCCCCGGCGCGCAACACAGCCACACGGTCACACAGACTTTCCACATCTTCCAATTTATGAGAGACAAAGATGGTTGTGATTGCTTGTTCGGGGAATTTTTTGAGAGTTTCGAACAATTTGGTCTTTTGGGCGGCGCTGATACCGGTGGTGGGTTCATCAAGGATGAAAATGCGCGCGCCGAGAAAAAGCAGACGCATGATCTCGACCTGTTGGCGTTCACCTACAGTCAATGAGTCCACGTAGCTTTCAGGGTCGAGGGAAAAACCAAATTCCTTTGCCAGCAGGTTGAAATCCTGCGCAACTTCCTTGCGGTTGGGAAATAGCTTCCCGTGCATGCCCAGCAAAAAATTATCGATCAGTTTCATGGGCGGGAAATCCAACGGGTCTTGATGGAGCATACCCACACCATAGCGGATCGCGTCAGCGGGTGATTGCATGACAACCGGCCGCCCATCCAAAATAATTTCGCCGCCCGGGTCGGCTTGAATAAAACCAGAAAGAATCTTCATCAAGGTGCTCTTACCGGCACCGTTTTCCCCCAATATTCCCTGAATCGAACCAGAAGGGATCGTCAGGTTTATGCCTTTGTTGGCATATGTTTTGCCGAAATGTTTGTGAATGTTCCTAAGCTCAATGTTCATGGGCAGGGCAAGTTCTCCATGATGATATACAAAGTAGGGGCGCAGTAAAATGCTGCGCCCCTACCAGGGAAATTACGTTATTCGGAAGCGCTCAGGCCTTCCATGCCTTGGAGCAACTGAGGCAGGTACCAGACCTGCTGGTCAGTGGCAACTTCACCGTCGGCGAGGTAGGCGGTACCGTCTTGCAGGTTGATGGGACCCGTCCAGAGGTTGAGTCCACCAGCGAGTTCGGCAATGAATTCATCCAACACAGCGGCATCATCAGCAGAGAGTGCGGGCCCCTTTTCGAAACCGATCGTGGAAGTATCGACATTATTAATGTCAGCCCAATCCGGTCCAACCCAAATGAACTGGGACTGCCAGGAACCATCCTGCGCGGAGGTGATTGCCTTCACGTATTCAGGACCCCAGTTGAAGTACGGAACGCCCAAACAAACTTCCGGCGCGGCAGTACAGGCGGCGACGTAATCATACGCAACGCCAGAAACGTTCTTACCTTCAGCCTTGAGCTTGGCAGCTTCGCCGAGGTTGACAGGGTTGTCAATACCGGAGATCACAACATCGTAATCGG
>JBAIYF010000157.1:0-4758 GCA_037916115.1 Anaerolineales bacterium | reverse complement strand
TCCGCAAACGCCAGCAGTTGACGTGCCACCCGTCCATTTACATCGAGCGTGGCAAGCGATTGGATCATCTGGTCGGAGAGCCGCACCCGCGCCGAAAGGATCTTCACCAGATTGCGTGCCACTTGCGGGAAGTTATCGAGCATGTAAAAGAACGAGGTCTTATCCATCCACAACATGAGCGAATCTTCGAGAGTCACTACACTGGCAGAGCGCCCTACACTGTCGATCAAACTCATCTCGCCAATGATGTCGCCGCTGCCCAATATCGAAAGGATCGCGTCGCGCCCGCCCTGTTCTGTGTAGACCTTTACCGTTCCATGCAAAATGACATACACTGCCTCGCCCGGCTGTTCGATCAGCATCACATTCTTGCCGGTCGGGAACACCCGCCGATGTGCACGGTGCGAAACCCAATCCAACTGCGCGGGCGTAAGTCCTTCGAATAGGCGGATGTCTGAAAGCAGATTGCGTGTATCGTCTTTCTGAAGTTCAGTCATGCGAAGCATATTGTACTTCCTTATGCTCCCATCTCCTTGTAGGAGATGGCTTGGGGGTGAGGTCAACACACATGCCTTCGAACGCGGCATATGAATCGGGGAAGATGTTTCGCGCGGTGGATTCTTGCGCCGCCACGGCATCGTCAGCGTAGGAAGGGTCGTGATGGAACAGGATCAGTTCACCCGTCTCGGCAGAAGCGGCGACCTGCCCCGCCATGCTTGCCGTCGAGTGACCGTATCCCTGCACCGAAACGTAATGTTCATCCGAATACTGCGCATCGTGGATCAGCACATCCGCATCGCGCGCGAACTGGATCAACTTGCGGTCCAAACCTACATAACCTTCGGTGTCGGTGGCATACACAACGGACTTGCCCTGATACTCGATGCGATAGTGATACACCCCACCGGGGTGCGCGTATGACTTGTGAATGCGGATGACCACCGCCTCAGGACTCGGACTTGGGCTTGAGTCTACAACCCGAACCCCATCTTCGCTCCAAACAATCACCTGCGACTCGTGCAATGACTGAATATCCTTATTGGATGCCATGTCGCGCAATGAAATTGGGAATGTATCTGACGACTGATTGTGCTCGAGCACATGTCTCACCGTCTCTGCCGTGCCGCCGGGACCGTAGATATGCAGTTTGGCTTTTGGAATGTACGCAGGCATAAAGAACGGAAATCCCTGCGTATGGTCATGATGTAAATGGCTGAACAGGAGCAGAAATTCAAGGTTCTGACGTTTGGCAAGCTCACGCCCAAGCGGAATGATACCCGTGCCCGCGTCGAGGATGATGGTTCGCCCGCCTGCATTCACTTCCACGCAGGCGGTGTTGCCGCCATACTTCACTGTGTTTGTGCCAGGTGTCGGGTAACTCCCACGCACACCCCAAAATTTGACCGTGAAATCCTTGTTCATGCCTGCCTCCTTTTTGGTCGTTACAGTTCCTATTATGTTCGGAACGGCATTTCCTTCAAGGAAAGTCTTCTCATGGCGGGTGAGAAATATTTCCCAAGAGCAGACGATTGACAATGGACGATTGATTTTCCATCGTCCACGGTCTATGGTCCATCGTCCACGCCTAGGGCTCGGCGGTATAATCCTTTACATGCTTCCAGACTTGCAAATGAAAGATCATCTCCGTTTGCGAAAACCACATCCCTGCGGCTCCTATGAATGGACCGTGGTGCGGCTCGGCGCGGATATTGGGCTGGAGTGTAAGGGCTGCCAACATCGCGTCATGCTGACCCGCCGCGAACTGTCAAAACGCATGAAGTTGAATGTATCGCAGCAGGAACGGGAAAAAGCACAACAGCAACCTGTAGAACCCAAAAATTCCTGATGCCTTTGGGTTCCATTCTTATCTAGGAGAATCATGGAATCAAATCACACAGACCTGCCCATTGGCTCGCTTCGCATTGGACTTTTTACCGACACCTATGCCCCACAAGTGAATGGCGTTTCGGTCTCTTTACAAATGATCTCGGAAGGGCTGACGAAACGTGGACATCAGGTCACCATCTTTGCGCCGCGTTTCCCCGGGTATAAAGACGACCAGCCGAATGTGATGCGTTTGCCCTCCTTGAAGTATCTCAACAATCCGCCCATTTACGTGGC
Organism: Anaerolineales bacterium; assembly: GCA_037916115.1. Classification (GTDB taxonomy): domain Bacteria; phylum Chloroflexota; class Anaerolineae; order Anaerolineales; family Villigracilaceae; genus Villigracilis. The sequence continues at coordinate 2,637 of JBAIYF010000157.1, read as the reverse complement.
GGTGTTGGGAACCCCGCGCTCTACATGGAAACTGACCCGCGAACACTTCGATGTGTTGCATGCGCACAGTCCGGCAAGTGTGGGGCTGCTTGCCTATCTCACCGCATCCACCAAACGCCTGCCGCTGATCTACACCTACCACACCTCCATTACCGATTACACCCACTACATCAAATTCATCGGCGGGACGGGTCTCATCAAACGTGCCGCGGCATGGTTTAGCAAAGCCTCCACCGACCTGGGCGACCAGATCGTTGTCCCTTCGCCCAAGTTCTATCGCTTATTGTTGCAGCAAAAGGTCAAACAGCCGATCACGATCATCCCTAACGGTATCGACCTGAGCATGTTCAAAGCGGTAAAAAATCCCGGTGCACTCCGAAAGCGGCTGGGCATTGCCCAAGATGCTCCCATCATGCTCACCGTCGGGCGCATCGACCCGGAGAAGCGGCTCGACTTCATTGTGGAAGCGTTCAGCCTCCTTGCCGACCGTGTACCGAATGCCCATCTGGTCTTTGCTGGCGACGGCAGCGCGCGCAAACATGTGGAGGAAAAAGCCAATTCCACCAAGGTCAAAGACCGTATCCACTTTTTAGGCATGGTCAACCGTAGCGAGCTGCCCGATATCTTCCAAGATGCCGATGTCTTCCTCTCTGCTTCGACCACCGAGGTGCATCCCATTTCTGTTATCGAAGCCATTGCATCGGGTCTGCCCTTTGTGGCGGTAAAAGATGAAGCCTTCGAAGGCATGTTGGAGCATGGCTTGAATGGCTACGAAGTGCCGCTCGATGTGAACCAATACGCCGACGTGCTTGCCGACCTGTTACCCGACCGTGAACGCCTTAAGCGCTTTAGCGAACATTCGCTTGCCCTGAGCCAGAAATACTCCATCGAAACCCAGGTACGTTCGCTTGAAAAACTTTATATGGAGGCGATCCTCCAGAACTGGCGTGGAACCCTGTTCCAGCGCATGCTCCCGAAGCAGTTCAACGAAATTCCCAGGCGCATTACACGGGAGATCACAGACATCCCACAAAAGATCGGCAAAGAGATCACCAAACACCTGCCAAAACAGAAAAAAGGATAGGTCATATACTTAAATTCATGAAGACGCCCCGCCCGGCGTCTTCATGAATTTATGCGGGGTATAATTCCAGCGCGATGCCCATCCTCGATGCACACATGATCGAATTTTTCAGCCGCAGTCCCGAACAGACGCGGCGCATTGGCATGCGCCTGGGTGCTTTGCTCAAGGCAGGCGATGTCATTTGCTTGCAAGGCGATCTCGGTGCAGGCAAAACCACCTTCACACAGGGAATTGCACAGGGCTGGGGTTCACTTGACTCCGTTTCCAGCCCGACCTTTGTGTTGGTCAATCTTTATCGCCGCGCCGATGGCTCTCAACTCTTTCACCTCGATGCCTACCGCCTCGACTCTGTGCCCGAAGCGGAGGAACTCGACCTCGACTCGATGCTCGCTGAAGGTGCGCTCATCATCGAATGGCCCGAGCGGCTCGACGGTCTTATTCCAAACGAGCATTTACAGATTCAACTTGAACACATCTCTGAAGAACACCGTCAGATGAACTTTCACGCGTACGGCAAACGCTACGACGATTTGCTTGACTCCATTCGTCAGGCCATGGTGGGAGGATGACCATGCTATTGGCTGTTGATACTTCTACTTCTCAAGTGGGTTTGGCTTTATATGATGGGGATCAAGTTCTCGGCGAGATGATGTGGACCACAAACCAGCATCACACCACCGAACTTACCCCGGCTCTTTCTGGACTTTTGAAACGGTGTGGCGTGACCATGAACATGGTCCAAGCCTTGGGCGTTGCCATTGGTCCCGGGTCGTTCACCAGTTTGCGCGTGGGTCTGTCTCTCGTGAAGGGGATCGCGCTGGCACGCAATTTACCGGTTATGGGCATCTCCACATTGGATGTGATCGCGGCGGCACAGCCTCTGGCGAAGCACCCGTTGATCGCGGTGCTGCAAGCAGGGCGCAAACGAGTCGCTTTCGGGGTGTATCAAACTGTCAGAAAAGAGTGGCAGGCGGAAGGTCCCGTACGAAGCGGGACACTGGATGAACTGTTGGCGGAGTTCGAGGGTCCGGCTGTCATTGCCGGGGAACTTCCATCCGATGAAAGAAAAAAAGTGTTGAAGGCGAAGAAGCTGCAACTGGCTTCCCCTGCCTTGTGTGTGCGCCGCCCGGCTGTGCTGGCGGAATTGGCGTGGAATCGCTGGCAGAACGATCAAGTGGATGATGCAGCCACACTGGCTCCCATCTATTTGCATGTGGCGGGTACGCCCATTCAGTAAGTTCTATGACCGATGTCTTGATTCGAAAAATGACCGAGGAAGACCTGGAGCAGGTGGTTGCCATCGACCAGGTTTCGTTTTCTCTGCCGTGGCCCGTGCGTTCATTTCATTACGAAGTGACGAGTAACGAAGTTGCTCGCTGCTGGGTGGTAGAAATTGATGGGCACGTTGCGGCGATGATGGTGGGCTGGTTGATGGTGGATGAATTGCATGTTGCCACCATTGCCACGCACCCCGATTTTCGCAGGCAGGGCTTGGGTAAAAAGATTTTGGTGCATGCCCTGCTGGCGGCAAGGGATGAAGGTGTGATTCGCGC
>JBAIYF010000156.1:0-1637 GCA_037916115.1 Anaerolineales bacterium | reverse complement strand
GGCGAAACGACTGTTACCTTGCACGGAAACGGCAAAGGTGGGCGTAATCAAGAACTTGCCCTCGCTGCTGCCATTGAAATGAACGGACTGGAAAATTCCATGCTCATCACCCTCGCCACCGACGGCGAAGACGGTCCCACCGACGCGGCGGGGGCTGTGGTGGTGGGGGAGAGCTATCAGCGAAGTGAAAGGCTTGGGGTCAGCGCTCAGGTATTCCTGAGTCGGAACGATGCGTATTCCTATTTCGAAAAACTTGGCGATTTGCTCCAGCCCGGTCCAACCGGCACGAATGTCAACGACCTCACTCTCCTCTTTGGCTTTTAGCGCAGGCGTTTATAATAAAAAAATGTCGCCAAACTTTAGCTGGATTCCCATTTATCAAGAGTTGGCAGAGAAACTCACAGGCTGGCAAGACCGGCAAAGCGAGTTGATCGCGTTCCTCGAAACCCTGCGGACAGAAGGCTATGTCATCACGCCGTTGAATGACAAGAACACTGATGGCGCGCGGTTTCTGTTGAGTGAGATCGACCCGTTCACGTTCTGTGGCGTATTCAACCGCGGCATCCGGCAGGATCAACGTAAAGCTATCCTCGCGCGGATGAAAGAATTTTTCGCGCTCTCTCACGATGTACCCGAAGATTTCAATGGCATTCCCATTCTTAATAATATGAAGTCCTGGTTCGTTGCCTACCAAAATGCGCGGCAGGATGATGACGTGGCGAAGTTGTGGCGGGTATTTCAGCTCGGGCTGGAGGAAAAGCCGCTGAATAATAAGGAATTCCTCAAGGCGTTCGATGAGGCGCTTTCCGTCAAGCAGACCAATGTCAACCTCACAATGGGACTCTTCTGGATTCGCCCGAATACTTTTTTGAGTCTTGATCAAAACAACCGCGAGTATTTGGAGATCAAACTCCCGGCTGAAGGCTTGAATGCTAAATTCTATGCAGATGTAGTCAAGAAGTTTAAAGGACAATCTTTCCCTGAAATTTCGTTGCAGGCTTGGGGCATTGGCAGTGAGCGCGCGAAGATCATCGCCGACTTGAAAGAACCATATCGAACAGAGGATGTCAATTATTGGCTGGTTGGTGCCTATTGGAGCGACCGCGATCCTGCTGACCAAACCGAACGCTTTTTAGAAGAAGGCATTTGGGAGAACGGCTATATCAACCGCTTCATCGCGGATGTGCAAGCCATGCAAGTGGGCGATAAGATTGCCATCAAAGCCGCATCCACGCAGCGTAAGGGTTTGCCTTTCGACAACAAGAACAAGACCATCTCACGTATGACCATCAAAGCCATAGGCACGATTGTTGCGAATCACAAAGATGGTAGAACGGTCGAAGTGGAATGGGAACAGAACTTCCAAGAGATGGATTGGTATTTCTACACCAATCGCAGCACGCTCTGGCATTTACGCTTTGACAAAGATTATTTCCTTTTGGATTTATCCACAAAGTTAAGAGACTTCGTTTGGTATGGCAAAGAACAGGATTATGCCTGGTGGGTGAAGCGTTGGGGCATCTTTGAAGAAACAGGAGTGACAACGAACGACGACATGGAATCTACGAACCCGCCTTATAGTATTGAAGATCTGGTTGCCTCCGGCGTCTTTTTGCCTGAAGCTGAACTTGCTCAAA
>JBAIYF010000155.1:0-2888 GCA_037916115.1 Anaerolineales bacterium | reverse complement strand
GACATTCGCCAGGCAATTTCGATGGAGAGCTTGTGAGTCAGGCGATTCCAAAATCGATTTCCAAAATCCGGCATGGTGACGTTAGGATAATCACCCGTGGGCGTGAACATGGGAAAGGTTTGGATGTGAATATCGGGGATGTTCTTCTCGCGGGCGAGGGTGTGAGCGCCAACCGCATGTGCAAAAGTATGGATGATAAGATCTGCGTCAAGACAAGCTTCATTCATTTGACGCATCATTTCTGCGCCAATATCCACGGCATGCAGCATTAGCTCTTTAATGAGTTTGAAAAAGTTATAACCTGCTGCATTCATACGACGACTGAGTTCTTCAGGGTCGCCAGCGAGAGGAAAAAAGGTGATGCCATGTTCTTCGACTAAAGGTCTGAAACGCGCTGGAGCAGCAAGAGTGACGATATGCCCGCGGGACATTAGACCAAGCGAAAGCGGAAGAAACGGCTGGACATCGCCGCGCGAGCCGAACGTCAGTATCACTATTTTCATTTCATTTATTGTACCTAATGAAATCCCTGTCATGCTATACTCTTGGAATACACAAATGGAGTGTCGTCATGAAAAAGGTAAATATTGAAGACAAAAAATATGTGTTCAATGGCTTTTTTAAGTTAGAAGAAGTGCGCTTAAGTTTCGAGAAGTTTAATGGTGAAATGAGTCGTACAGTAACACGTCTGAGCCTTGAGCGCGGAGATGCTGTTGCTGTTTTGATCCAAAACACGACCACGGGAAAATTGGTCTTTACAAATCAGTTTAGATACTCGGCTTACAAGAATGGTGAAGGATGGATACTTGAAATTCTTGCAGGGATGGTGGGTAAAAATGAAGACCCTATAATGGCAGCAAAACGGGAAATAAAGGAGGAAATTGGCTTGGAGGTTTCCACTCTGGAGCACATTTCTACGTTTTATACAAGCCCCGGAGGAAGTTCTGAACGCATATATCTTTATTATTCTGAAGTCTCCGGGGAGAATGCGAAATATTCCAAGTACGGCGGGCTGATCTCGGAGGATGAAGATATCAAAGCCGAGGAAATGACTTTAGAGGAAGCTCTGCAAAAGGTAAAGACCGGCGAGATCATGGATGCCAAGAGCATAGTAGGGATCTACTGGCTGGCTAATCGTCAATCTACAAACTGATAAGGAGTTTCAAAATGGCCAAATTCGCAGGAGCTAAATGTTTTGTAATCATGCCTTTTGGGAAGAAAGCAGACCATGAGGGTAAGCCCATTGATTTCGATTTTGTTTACGAACATGTCATTAAGGCGGGCGTGGAAGATGTGGGCATTGAATGTGAGCGCTGTGACGAGATCAATGATACAGGCTCCATTCATCTAAAAATGTTCCGGGGGATATTCAATGCAGATGTTGCAGTTGTAGATATTACGTCTTTGAATGCAAATGTGTTTTATGAACTTGGTGTTCGACATGCATTGAACAAGCATGTCACATTGGTAATTCGCAAGGCGGGCTCCCCCATCCCATTTAATATCAATGGATTGACGGTGATCGAATACAACATCGACGATGAAAAAGCCATTAATAACAGCAGGGAAACCATAGAGAATTTTGTCAGAAATGGGTTAAAAAAGCAAAGTGTAGATAGTATTGTCCATCTGGCTTTGGATGACATTCTTAAAGTGGAGCGCAAACAAAGATCGATCTCAAAAAAAGAGGTTTTCTGCTATCCTCTTGCCTTTGACAAGAGCAAAGAGATCCGCTTGATAACAGGTGATATAAAAAAAGTCCATGAATGTGATGTATGGGTCAATTCTGAAAACACGAACATGGAGATGGCTCGCCATCTTGAAATGTCCATTTCAGCAACGATCCGATACCTGGGTGCCAAAAAGGACAAGGCAGGGCGTGTAATAGATGACATCATAGCAAATGAATTACGACAAACAGTTGGTATTGGAGAAGCCCCCGCTGGGGCAGTCATTCCAACCACATCGGGTGAATTGAAGCGCAGTCACAAGGTCAAAAAAATATTCCACGCTGCTTCAGTAACAGGACAGGTTGGGCAGGGGTACAAACCCATACCGGATATCACTGAATGTATTCATAATGCTTTGAAACTTATGGACTCGGAAGAAATGGAAAAAGAAGGTCTGCGAAGCATCATATTCCCAATGATGGGAACAGGCACCACTCGGTTGGAATCGGAAGGCATATCAGACAAGTTGATCAGCACAGCCATATCGTATCTGGAAGAAAATCCTGATTCAAGGGTAGAGAAGGTGTATTTCCTCACCCGAAGCGAAGAAAGTTTTGATATTTGTAAACATATGCTTGACCATGATTCTCGTGTTCTGCATTCACCAATAAAAAAGGAAAAGACAAGCCTAAACCAGCCCAAAACGAAAACTGTGCGGCAAAAAACACGCCAAACAAAAGCAAAAACAAAGCCTTCAAAATAAGCTACAAAAAGACCTCCTTGTATGGAGGTCTTTTTGTAATCTGTTCAATTCATTTCATGCCTGCCTGCGAGCGCACGCAGCAAAGTGTTTTGATCGGCATATTCCAAATCACCGCCGACGGGAAGACCGCGCGCAAGGCGGGTGACTTTAACACCCATCGGCTCGAGCTGCTGGCGGAGGTAGAGCGCCGTCGCGTCACCTTCCATGCTGGGATTGGTGGCAATGATGACCTCCCCCACTCCCCCACGCGCCACACGTTCGGCGAGCTGCTTGATCTTCAAATCGTCGGGACCAATGCCTTCAATGGGAGATAGAACTCCCTGCAAGACATGATACTTGCCTTGAAAACCACCGGTACGTTCGAGGGCGAGGACGTCCAAGGCTTCCTCGACGACGCAAATAAGGGACGCGTCACGTTTTTGCGATTCGCAAATCTCGCAGCGTTCCCGTCCTGC
>JBAIYF010000154.1:0-2201 GCA_037916115.1 Anaerolineales bacterium | reverse complement strand
CCGGAATGCGGACGACCATTGTGTCTTCGTCCACTTGCGCACCGGCTTCGGCGAGCAGACGTCGCGCTTCGGCGTTCTGCACCTTGATGCCGGGCTTGAGCATCAGTTGGTAGGCTTCCTCGAGGATGCGTCCGATCAGGGCGTCGTCGAGCAGAGAGAGTTTGGGTTGCATGTTTACCTCCTGGGGTAATTGGAGATTGGTAATTGAAGTTCTTGAGACCAAGAACTTCAAAGATTGTTTTGAAACAGGCTCGAAACCTTGCCTCAAATCTCCAATCTCTAATTTCTAATTACCAATAACCATTTACCAATAACAAGGAGATTTATGCTGTTTCGTATTCTTCCAATTTGGGTAATTCTTCGAGACCGGCTTTCTTGGCGAGGTCGCGCATGTATGAGTGGAGACGAGCTACCTGGTCAGAATCCAGTTCAGGTCGAATGTAAGAGGCGAGCAATTCCTTAACTCGCAGTTTGGCTCTGCCGAAGGCATCCAACGAGCCGGACTCCTTCCAGACGCGGGTCGAATTGCGGTCGATCACATCGCCGGGCAGGTGTTGTTCCTCGCGAAAGAGCTTCATCGTAATTTTTTGCTTGAGGAAGTCGCCGCCTTTGAAGTTGATCTTTTCATCGTAGAAGCCGGTGGCGAGGGTGTCGGTGTGTTGTTTGACACCGCCGATCATGCGCTTTGCCATGGCGATGCCTTCCGCGTCGATGACGAGTTTTTCGGCGGAGTGGCAGGCGAGGAAGTCCAACATGCCGGAGCCGGAGATCATGTTGATGCCGCTGAGCGCGCCGACCATGGCGGTGATGCCGCTCTCCAACCCGGCTTGCGCATCGACGAGTTTGGAGTCGGTGGCGCCGAGGTAGGTGTGGGTGGGCATGCCGAGGGTCTTGGCGACTTGCGCGTAGGAACAATCGAGCATGGCTGTTTCAATGGCGCCCATGGGGGTGGCGCCTTTTTTCATGTCGAAGATGGCTGCCGCGCCGCCCCAGACGATGGGCGAGCCGGGATGCGCAAGTTGATGGATAGTGATGCCCGCGAGACATTCGGCTGTGTGCTGGGTGACTGTGCCAAGCATGGTAACGGGAGCTGCCGCACCTGCCAATGGAACGGAGACGATCTCCGCGGGTATGCCGGCACGCGCCAGTTTGATGAGGTTGCCCGCGCCAAAGTTGGACCAGATCAACGGCGGAGCCGGGCAGACGTCGAAAATGGCGCGCGGTTTTTCACGGGCGGCTTCGGGGCTGCCTGCGAAGAGAGAGAGCATGTCGATCATCTCTTGCACGGTCTTGTTGGTGAACGCGCCGGTGACGATGGGTTTCTTGGAATAGAGCAACGCCAGATAGAGGCGATAGGAGTCTTGAATATCTTTGGGAACGTCGTGACAGATCACGGCGGTGGATTGCGCGTCGTATTGGGGAATTTGTTCTGCGACTTTCAACAAGCGCAGGAGATGTTCGGTTTCGGTGGTGTCATGTTCGAGCGTGTCGGGGTTGAGCATGGTAATGCCGGAGGAACCCGGGTCGAAGTGAACCGAGTCGCCGCCGTAGTGGATGGTGGGATTGCCGTGATAATCGTAGAGATAGAACTCACGCGGCACACTTTCCAATGCGCGTTGGACGAGCGAAGCGGGAATCTGCGCCACGTGCGTTTCGGGGTCGATGACCACGCCTTCACGCATGAGCATTTCGCGCGCTTCTTCGTTCTGGACTTTGATGCCAGGCTTGAGCAACAGTTCATACGCCTCCGCCAGAATGCGGGCGATGATCTCGTCACTGAGCAATGTAAGTTTTGGTCTCATGAGACACCTCTAATTGGGAATTTCTCTTTGGCGAAGAGATGGTGTTGCAAGTTGAAGGGTACAGGTTGAAGGTCAACTTGCACCCTTCAACCTGTACCTTGTAACCTAAGACTTTTCTACTGACTTAATAATTCTTTCAAACTCTTTACTTATCTTTTCATCCAACGGGTCAGGCTGATGTTCTTTCAATATTTTTCTGGCTTTATTCACTGCCCAATCACGGGCGTCTTCGCCGGTCTCTTCCCATTTGGAGTAGGGACGGCGGTCGAGGAATTGCGGCAGGAACAGTTCGCGCATGTGGTTGCGGGTGTGCTTCTGCGCGAGATAGTGTCCGCCGGGTCCGACGTTGGCGATGGCGTCGAGCGCGAGCGTCTCTTCATTGACCACGATACCCTGCAT
>JBAIYF010000153.1:0-10895 GCA_037916115.1 Anaerolineales bacterium | reverse complement strand
TCGAACTTCCATCGTCTATCGTCCGTGGTCAATCGTCTCGTTATTTTTGCCAAACCGAATCAGGTCTTGCCATTTCTGCCACAATATCGAATGTAGAGATCGCGCCTAAAGGGAAGGAGTCAGGGTTTTCTTTATCCACCACCACAAGGCGGTGATAATGATTTTGAATGAGCATGTCGGCGGCTTCGCGCAGGCTGGCGTGGATGTCGATGGTGAGGGCGGGGTGCATCACATCGCGAACGGTCAGTTTTTCGTCCACGCCGTTTTTCACGAGTTTCATCAGGTCATGTCCACTAACGACACCAATGACCTTGCCGTTCAAGTCCACTACAAGCACCGAGCGCCAGCCGGAGGAGGTCATGGCGTAGGCGGCGGAGAGAACTGGAGTCTTGCCGCGGCAGACGAGAATGGCATGCGACATCACATCGCCGACTTTATCGCGCTTCGATTTGATCCGCTCTGCAAGGCTGGCGACAAAATCAGATAGTGAGATCGTGCCGACGGGCTTTTCATTTTCCAAAACTAAAAACCGCCCAACTCTTTTCTGCATGAAAAGATCGGCGGCTTCTGGCAGGGGAGTATTCGCTTCAATGGTGGCAACCGGCTTGGTCATCAGGTCTGAGGCGGTTAACTTCCTCATCGTGTTGAGGCTTTCGGGGTCAGAAGAAAGCCATTCGCCCGCCATCAAATCAAAATCTGAGATCACCCCCATGATGCGACCATCTCGGTCGGTGACGAACAGAGCATGGACTTGATGCTGATCCAACAGGGTGGCTACTTGTCCCAATGTGGCATCCGGTTTGCATGTCAGTACGCCAGGATGCATCAGATCTTTTACGAGCTTCGCCATGGAGACTCCACAAAATAAATCATCCCGCAGGTTGGGGTTACATGCTCAATTTTCCTGCGGGATACTTGTTAGTGCTTTCTTCAAATTATAATGAAAAAATCAAAAACTTGCAAATTTCATCATATTCCTATATAATCCTGCGACAAAAGTGAGCAAAATCCATCATCATGATTTGAGAGATTGATGAGCAAACCCCTCATTCCAGCTCAACGGCGAGAGAAAATTCAAGAATATCTGGCAATCCATCAGATCGCGCGAACCGCCGACCTGTGTGATTTGTTGGAAACGTCTGAAGCTACGATACGCCGCGACCTGGAGTGGATGGAGCAAAAAGGGGTTTTGGAGAGAACTCATGGGGGAGCCATACTCAGCCAGCGCATGATCCTTGAGCAGGAATATCAACAGCGCGCTCAGCACCACCCGGAAGAAAAACGAAAAATTGGAGAACTCGCCGCCTCTCTCATTGAGGATGGCGATATTGTTTTTATTAATAGTGGTACGACCGCTACACAAGTCTTGCAGCACATCCGCCGTGATGCGCGCATTACGGTCTTCACCAATAATGTCAGCGCGGTAATGGAACTTGGCAACCCGGGCTTCCACTATCATTTGACGGGTGGAGAGTTCCAATATCGTTCGAATTCACTGGCGGGGCAGTTTGCATTAGACAACCTCAACCGTGTGTATTCCAACAAAACGATCCTCGGTGTGGATGGTGTTTCCTTAAAACATGGCTGTACCGTGCCTACCCTGGCAGAGTCTGAAGTGGTGCGCAAGATGATCGAACGCACAAAAGGACAAGTCATTGTTGTCGCCGACCATAGTAAATGGGGCGTCGTCTCAAACTTTCAAATTGGAACCATTGAAGAAGTGGACAAACTGGTCACCGATGCGCAATTCCAGGCTTCCGCAGTGGAGGAACTCGCCTCATACTCTGTTTCATGCCTGCTTGCCGCGCCCGAGCCGAAACCAGCCTGATGCTGTCACGTATGCATCGGGCATTTTATTTGGAGATAACAGGATGAGTTCCATTATTGAAGAAGTTGCAGGCAAGATCGATGATTGGAAGGGAAAGAACATAACCATTCAACCGCTTTCGGGCGGGTTGACGAATACCAACTTCAAAATTGAGGTCGATGGCGTGCCATATTTCGTCCGTGTGCCGGGCGCAAGCACAGAACTTCTTGCCATCGACCGCAACAATGAATATCACAATACCAAAGCCGCGGGCGATGCCGGCGTTGCGCCGCGAATCCTTTATCACCTCCCGGAATACAGCGTGATGGTGATCGAATTCCTGAACGGTCAGACCATGTCCAAGGAAACGTTGAATGGAAAAGGGATGCCGACCCGTATGGCGCAGGCGATCAAAAAGTTGAATGCAGGTCCGCGCTTCTATTCAGACTTCAACATGTTCCGCCTCACAGAGTATTATCTACGCCTTTGCCGTGAGCGCAACATCAAGATCCCGGATGGCTATAACGAACGCATGGAAACGGTCAACCGCATTGAACAGGCTATGAACGTTAAACCATTGTCAACCGTGCCGTGTAATAATGACCTTTTAGCTGAAAATTACATCGATGACGGCAGACAATTGTGGCTGATCGATTACGAATACAGCGGCAACAATGACCCAACCTTTGAGTTGGGGAACACCTGCCAGGAAATGGAATTCAACGACGAACAGATCTCGGAAGTTTGCGCGGCATACTTTGGTGAAGTACAGGCAAATATGATTGCCCGTATGAAGTTGAACATGATCATGTCGGATGTGGGCTGGGGATTGTGGGCAGCGATACAGGCGAATATCTCCACCATCGACTTTGATTTCTGGGGCTGGGCGATCGAGCGTTGGGGCAGGGCTGAAGCGAAGATGGACTCGCAGGATTTTGGCACGTGGCTGGATCAGGTGAAACTGTAGGTTTGTTCGTAAACCCTCTATTGGAGCGATCATGAAAACTCAGGCAGAGATCGTAGTTATTGGCGGCGGGATATATGGGGCGCAGGTTGCCTATCACCTTGCGAAGAACGGGCGCAAGGATGTGGTCATCATTGAAAAAGGCGAGATCGCCAGCGGCGAGTCGTCGCATGCGGCGGGATTGGTGACGCAATTCGCCACGTCGCAAGCCATGCTGCGTTTCCGTATGTATAGCGTGCAGATGTACAAGGAGTTGGGACTGTTCGATACAGTCGGTAGTTTGCGTGTGGCTTCTAGCAAAGAGCAATTACTCGAAATGGAGCGTAGCGTCAGCCGCGCCAAAGCATTGGGACTTGACTGTGAAGTCATCTCGCCGGAAGAATCCAAAAAATACATGCCGCAAATTTCAGATAAAGAACTTTATGGCGGCATTTACCTGCCCGGCGACGGTCAACTTGACCCGTACACCGTCACCACGTCCATGGCGCGTTTTGCGAAGGAACAAGGCGTGGAAATTTACACCAACACCCGCGTGACCGGAATTAAAGTTTCGGCGAAGGGAGAGGTTCAGGCGGTTGTAACAGACAAGGGTCAGATCCGATGCGAGATCATCGTCAATGCGGCGGGTATGTGGGCGCCGCGCATCGCTGCCATGGCGGGTCTGCACATCCCAACCACTCCGGTCGATCATCAACATATTGCGCTGCGTGCTGTGCCGGGGCATGAGTTCAATGACAAAACGCCCTGCTTGCGAGACCCCGACAATTTGGTGTATATGCGTCAAGAAAAGGGCGGTTTGGTGATCGGCGGTTATGAGCCGAAACCGCTTCCGCGCTGGATCGATGGCACGCCGTGGGAGCATGGCAGCCGGAGTTTCCCCGGGGATATGGATCAATTTGAGATGCTGCTCGAAGGCGCAATTCGCCGCCTGCCGTTTTTGGATCAGGCGGGCATTATCACTTTGGTGCGTCACCCCGGCGCATACACGCCAGATTGTCATCCGCTGCTTGGACCGATGCCCGGCGTGAAAGGCTTTTGGATGCTGGCGGGCATGTCGCTTAATGGCTATGGCGGCGCGGGTGGCATGGGTAAGTTGATCGCCGAGTGGATCATCGACGGTGAAGCCCCAATGGATGTGTACGGCTATCGCGCCACTCGCTTTGGGAATTATTATTCTGATTTCAAATACGCGGCTGAACGCACAATGGAAAGCGTGAAGTATTACTATCGCTTGCGCTTCCCGCATGATGAGCATGAGACGGCGCGTCCGCATCGCACCAGCCCGGTGCATTATCGTTTGATGGAGAATGGCGCGGTCTTTGGCGAGAAATTCGGATGGGAGCGCGTGAACTACTTTGAGCCTGGCAAGGAATGGCGCCGCATGGGTGAAGATCAACGCAAGTGGGGCTGGGCGAAACCACCGTTCTTTGAGCGTTTGCGTCAGGAACATATCGCTACTCGTGAACGCGTCACTCTATTTGATCTGACCTCCTTCGGCAAAATTGAATTGAAGGGACCAGGCGCGTTGCCGTTGTTGCAGCGGCTGACTTCAAGCAATATTGATAAACCGGTGGGTAGCGCCATCTACACCCAGTTCTTGAACCGCAACGGCGGCATCGAATCTGACTTGACCGTGACCCGTTTGGGCGATGAACACTTCTGGGTCATTACCGGCTCGGGCTTCATTGCCAATGACCATGCCCGCATTTTGATGCATGTGGATGAAAAAGATGGCGAAGTGTCCATCCGTGATATTACGCAGGAGCACGCCTGTCTCGCCCTGTGGGGACCTAAGTCTCGTGATGTGTTGAAGAAGATCACAGATAGCGATGTCTCAAACGAAGCGCATCCGTATCTGACAACCAAACCCATCATCATCAACGGCGTTAAGGTGCTGGCACAGCGTGTCAGTTATGCAGGTGAGTTGGGCTGGGAGTTGTACATTCCCAACAACCGCGCTACGATGGTGTGGGATATGCTCATTGAAGCTGGCAAGGAATTCGGCATGGAACTCGGCGGCTACAAGGTGCTCGACCCGCTGCGCCTCGAAAAAGGTTTCAAGTATTTCACCACCGATATTACACCCACCACCACTCCTTATGAAGCGGGTCTCGGTTTCTGCGTGGACCTGGATAAAGGTGATTTCATCGGGCGTGATGCCTTGGTGAAGCAAAAAGCCGATGGGTTGACGCGCAAGCTCTGCACTCTTGTGCTGACCAGTACAGATGAGTTCGTGCAGATCTATGGTGGCGAAGCGGTCTATCATGGTGATAAACTGGTAACCCGCGTCCGCAGTGGCGGGTATGGCTTTACTGTGAAGAAAAATATTTTGTATGCCTACCTTCCAATTGATTTGGCTGTGAAGGGCAATCGCTTCACCATTGAACTCATCGAGGGTAACCTCGAAGCCGAAGTGACTGCTAATGTGCTGGTAGACCCGAAAGGCGAGAAACTGAAATCCTAGACCATAAACCGCGGACGATGGACGATTGAAGTCCATCGTCAATGGGTCATCGTCTATAGTCCAAATCATGGCAAAGAAAAAAACTTCTCCCCCCGCATATGTTGGCTTTGGCATGTTGACCCCGGTGTACATCATGTCGCTGGATCAGCTGCCCAAGTTAAATACGGGCGCCATTGTGCATCAGGTCAGTGACTATGTGTACGATGATGCCGCTATTATCGCGTGCAACCTTAGCCAATGGGGGGTGCCGTCTGCGATGATCGGTACAGCAGTGGGAGATGACCTGCTCGGGCATTATGTCAAAGATAAATTGGATGAACTGGGTGTGCAAGGCGAGGTTCGTTTTACAAAAAACTATAAAACCCCGCTTGAAGTGAATGTCTCTGACAAAAAAGGGGCGCGTACCTATTTTTGGCAGCGTTCAAAAGAAATACTTGGCACCTTGGATACTGCCGACCTGTCGCTTATTAAGGATTCCAAGCTGCTGTATGTTGATTGGTACGATGGCGACAAACATATATTGCGCGCCATGAATGAAGCACGCAAACACCGTGTGCCGGTCTTCTTGAATTTTGAACACGGACATCAGGACCCGGATTTGTTGAAGAAATATTCCGGGCTGGTCAGTATTTGTCAGGCAGTGACTGATGCGGCGCAAATCGGCAAAAAACAAGCTATGTTGAGCACTGCGCGAAAATTGATCAATGCTGGAATCCAAACAGCGATCATTACCATGGCAAGTCAAGGATGCATGGTGGTGCATGGCAATGAGATTATCCGCGCTTATGCTCCCAAAGTAAAAGCAGTGGATGCTTCAGGCGCAGGGGCGACGTTTTCTTCCGGGTTCATTTATGGCTACCTGAATGGCTGGAGTTTGGAAGACTCCGTCCGCTTTGCGATCGCGGCAGCATCGTTGAAGGTGACCCGCTCAGGATTGCAGATGTTCCCCACTCGTGAGATCAAAGGGCTGGCGCATACGATCCGCATTGAACGGATGCAATACCGTGGCGACCAGTTTGTAAAGATCCGCGAGTTATTCACTCTGCCAAAAGATAATTTGCTGGTTGATAATCCCTTGGTGAAGGAGAGCCGTAAACTGGCAGAGAAATTATTACCCAAAAAGAAAGTCGAGCGCAGGAAGATCAAACGCTCGATGGTCGAATAATCCATTTTTTATAAAAGGATATGAGCCATGTCATTTGCTAATTTGCTTACTCAGGAACAGGTTGAAAGAATCCATGATGCATCGTTGGAAATTCTGGAACAGGTCGGGTTAAAGGTTCGCTATGAACCTGCGCGTGCGTTGTTCAAGAAGCACGGCTGCAGTGTGGAGGAGGAACGTGTCAAGTTCCCGCGCGCTGTTGTAGAGAAATATCGCAAGATGGTGCCCGCCACATTCACCTTTCACGCGCGTGACCCAAAATTCGATAAGACGATCCCCCAGGATAGCCCGGTCATCGTAACAGCGAGTTCAGCGCCCGATATCATCGACCCGGTCACAGGTCAGGAAAGACGCGCCGAGTCGAAGGACATTGCGCGGATCGCACACCTCATCAATGAACTGCCAGGCTACGACGTCTTCTCCATTTCCACTCTTGCGGATGATGCGCCCGCGGATCAATTTACGGTCTCGCGCCTGTATCCGTCCATCAAGTATTGTCTTAAGCCGATCCGTGTTACCACGACCAACATGAAAGACACCATGAGCATCATGGAAATGGCATATATTGTTGCTGGTGGGGAAGAGGCGTATAAAGCGCATCCGTTCCTGACACATCACTACTGCCCGGTGGTTTCGCCGTTGACGATGGACCATCTTTCCACTGAAAATGTGATGTTCTTTGCCGAACAGGGTTTGCCGGTTTACCCGACCATTGTGCCCAATGCAGGGCTGACCAGCCCCATGTCTATGGCGGGGACGCTGGCGCAGGGAAATGCGGAATTCCTTTCAGCGTTGATGCTCATGCAAATGGTAAAGGAAGGCACGCCGACGATCTATGCCACGCTCGGCACGGTCGCAGATATGCGTTCCGGCGCATATACCTCTGGGGCGATTGAGTGCGGTATGTTGCATATGGCATTTGCCCAAATGGCGCGTTTCTATGACGTGCCTGCAGGCGGTTATATTGGTTTGACGAATTCCAAACTGAACGATATGCAGGCAGGGTATGAAACGGGCATGTCTGGCATTGCGGGTCTGCTTGGCGGGATGGATATGTTCAACATCGGCGGTTTGATCGATGCGCTCAAGACCTTCGATTTTGCCAAGGCAGTTGCTGATGATGAGATCGCGCAGATGATGAAGCGTATGAAACGCGGCATCAGTTTCAGTGAGGATGATCTGGGCATTAATCTTATCAAGGAGATCGGACCTGGCGGCTCATTCATCACTGCAAAACATACCACCAGCCGCATGAAGACTGAAGCAGTGATGACCAAGATCGCTGACCGTGATGCAAGATCCATTTGGATGAAGAAAGGCGCTACAGATACCCACGCCAAGGCAATGAAAAAGGCACAGGATGTCATGTCTGCCAACACTGCTCCGTTGATCACACCCGAGGTGGATGAAAAGATACGTGCGGCGTTCCCCGGGCTTGTGGAAGGTGTGCTTGAGCCGATCGGGTAATACATAGAAGGACAACAAGGAATGTTTCGCTTCTTAAGACGCAAGGAAGATAAGTTTCAAAAATTGATAGAGCAGCAGGCTGAAATTTCCTTTGAGGGCATGCGGCTATTGATCAAGTATCTTGAGACCAGCAACCCTGATATTGCTGAGGACCTGTCGCTGAAGGAAAAAGAGGCGGATGAGGTCCGTCGTATTCTCATCGATGAGTTGAACCGCACTTTTGTCACCCCGTTCGATCGTGAGGATATTTTCTCCCTTTCGCGTTCCATCGATGACGTGATCGACTATGCCGACACCACCGTTGTGGAAATGGTCATCCTTAACGTCAAACCGACACAGTATATGCAGCGTATTGCATCGCTTCTCAAAGATGCGGCATACGAAATCTGGCAGGGTGTTCTGCGCCTGCCCAAAAACCCAAACGTCGCGCTTGACCATGCCCAGCGCGCAAAGGCGCTTGAAAATCGTGTGGAGGCGGTCTACCGTGAAGCGGTTGCCGATCTGTTCAGCGGTCCCGAAGATGTGCATCACGTGGTTGAAATGTTGAAGATGCGCGAGGTGTACCGTCATCTTTCCAATGCGGCAGACCGCGGCGATGAAGCGGCAAACATCATTGCAGATATCGTAGTAAAGAGAACTTAACCGGATGTTAATTCCGTTTTCGCTTGCGCTTGTTATCATTCTTGCGCTGGTCTTCGAATTCATCAATGGCATACGCGATTCGAGTAACATCGTAGCGACCATGATCTCGTCGCGTGCATTTCGCCCTCAAACGGCGCTCGGTATGACCGCTGTTGCTGAATTTGCAGGTCCGCTTCTTTTTGGTGTGACCGTCGCCAAGACGATAGGAAGTGACATTGTTTCTGCGGAAGTCATTTCGCTTCAGGCGCTGACTGCAGGGCTGGTCGGTGCCATTTTATGGAATCTCATCACCTGGTACTTGGGTATCCCCAGCAGCTCTTCTCATGCGCTTATTGGTGGACTGATCGGCGCGGCGGTCATCTCCTCTGGATGGGAGGCGGTCAAGTTGAACGGTTTAGTTAAGGTGATGACCGCACTTTTCTTTTCGCCTGTTGTTGGTTTTGTTGCAGGGTTTATTTTGTTGAAAGTTGTGTACCTGCTGGCATTCAATGCCACCCCACATATCAACCAGTTCTTTAAGAACAGCCAGTTTTTTACAGCAATCGTTCTCGCGTTCAGTCATGGAACCAACGATGCTCAAAAGACCATTGGCATCATAACTCTGAGCTTGATCATTGGTGGTCAGTTGACCGGATTCGATGTGCCGTTCTGGGTTATCTTCATAAGTGCAGCAACGATGGCAGCAGGTACTTTGTTGGGAGGGTGGCGGCTGATCCGTACATTGGGCAGTAAATTCTACAAGATCCGCCCGGTGCATGGGTTTACGAGCCAATTGACCTCTGGTATTGTGATCCTTGGCGCATCTGCAATTGGAATGCCCGTCAGCACAACACAGGTTGTCAGTTCCTCTATAATCGGTGTCGGAGCGTCGGAACGATTTGGAAAGGTTCGTTGGGGTGTTGCAGTAGATATCCTAACTGCATGGTTCATCACCATACCGGTCAGCGCCTTTTTCTCTGCAGGGATATATTATTTGATCGAGTTAATTAAGTAATCCCTGTGATTTGTCTGGTCATTAATTCAAGGTCATTTAATCTTGTTTGACTTTGAATATTGATAATGCTACAATGATTGGAATGTGTGAATAAGATAGGAGGTGCCTTCGCGTAAAATGATATAGGTGTTTTCGTTCGATCAATCCATAAAAAAAATAAGGAGAAAGAGATGCGTACGAAAAGTTTTGCTTATCATTTGATTGCCCTGTTCGTAATTGCGGCAACCCTGTTGGCTGCCTGTGGTGCTCCGGCTGCTGAAGAGCCTGCTGCCACTGAAGCCCCTGCCGAAGCGACTGAGGCTCCTGCCGAAGCCACCGAAGCCCCCGCTGAAGCATTTGATTGGAGCACTGCCACCTCTGCTGCCGATGGCGGCGGTATGGATGCCCTGATCGCCGCTGCCCAGGCGGAAGGCACCCTGAACGTGATTGCCCTTCCCGAAGATTGGTGTAACTATGGTGAAATGATCACCACCTTCAGCGATAAGTATGGCATTGCTGTCAACTCCATTACTCCCGATGCCGGTTCTGCCGATGAAATTCAGGCGATCATTGACAACAAGGACAACCCAGGTCCTCAGGCCCCCGATGTCATCGACGTGGGTCCTGCTTTCGGTCCGCTTGCCAAAGATCAAGGTTTGATCACCCCCTACAAGGTTGAAACCTGGGATACCCTCGGCGGCGTTAAAGACCCCGATGGCTATTTCTACACCGATTACAGTGGTGTATTGGTCTTCGAAGTGAACCTTGATGTGGTTACCGACGTCCCACAGGATTGGGCTGACCTGCTCGATCCCAAGTACAAGGGACAGATTGCCCTCGCTGGTGATCCCCGTGCCTCCAATCAGGCTGCCCAGACCGTATACGCTGCGGCGCTCGCCAATGGCGGTTCGTTGGATAACATCCAGCCCGGTCTTGACTTCTTCAAGCAGTTGAATGAAAACGGCAACCTTCTGCCTCTCATCGCCAACACCGGTACCATCGGTAAGGGCGAAACCCCCATCACCTTCCAGTGGAACTACCTTGCTCTCGCGAACAAGGACTCTTTCGCTGGCAACCCGCCGCTTGAGATCGTCTATCCCTCCTCTGTCAATTGGGGTGGTTTCTACCTTCAGGCTGTGAGCGCCTACGCGCCCAATCCTGCGGCTGCTCGCCTCTGGCAGGAATTCCTGTACTCGGATGAAGGTCAGTTGATCTGGATGAAGGGCTACTGCGCCCCCGCCCGCCTCGCCGACATGCTCGAACGCGGCGTCGTTCCGGAAGATATTGCTGCCAAGATGCCCGATCCCGCGGTGCTTGCCAGCTCTGTCGTGCCCAGCGGTGACCAGCTCAGCGCTGCCCGCGAACTGATCAAGAACGAATGGGATAACGTCGTCGGTCTTGACATCAAGTAAAACC
>JBAIYF010000152.1:0-2420 GCA_037916115.1 Anaerolineales bacterium | reverse complement strand
GTTTCTCCCTTTTTTGCCTTTGCAGGGCGTTTCAAAGCCTTTCCCTTGGCATGGGAAGGCTTTGCGTTCTTTTCGGTATGTGTTGTTTTGGGCTTTGCCAAAGAGTCCTCGCTGTATGAATGGATGGACACTCGTAGAAAATGAAAACCCCATCCTATAGAGTTTTGCAGGGGGTTCTGCGTAATTTTAGCACTCTACGGGATGGGGTGGTGTATTCGTAACACCCTTGCAAGGGGCTATTTCGCGTATTCAGTAGCCCTTGTTTCGCGGATGACCGTCACGCGGATCTGACCGGGGTATTGCATGGTCTCTTCGATCTTCTTGGCGATGTCGCGCGCGAGGCGGGTGGAGCCAAGGTCGTCGATCGTATCCGGCTTGACGAGGATGCGGACTTCACGCCCCGCCTGAATGGCGAAGGCTTGCTGCACACCCTCAAACGACATGGACATTTCTTCCAGCGAACGGATGCGCTTGATGTACGCTTCAAGGTCTTCACGGCGGGCGCCGGGGCGGGCGCCGGAGATGGCGTCGGCGGCTTCAGCGATGACCGCTTCAACGGTTTCCTGATCCACTTCATGGTGGTGAGAGGCGATGGCGTTCACGACCACAGCATTGACACCGTAGCGTTTACAGAATTCCGCACCAAGACCGGCATGCGTGCCTTCCTGGTTGTGGTCCATGGCTTTGCCGATGTCGTGCAGGAAACCGCCCAGTTTGGCAAGTTCCACATTCGCGCCGATCTCTGCGGCGAGGATGCCCGCCAGCTTGGAAACTTCCACGGCATGGGCGAGCTGGTTCTGACCATACGAGGTGCGGAACTTGAGGCGACCCATCATGCGCAAAATTTCGGGGTGCAAGCCAGAGACGTTGGCATCGTAAGCGGCTTGTTCCCCAGCTTCGTTGATGATCTTTTCCACGGCGCGAGTTTCGTCTTCGATGACCTTTTCGATGTGCGCGGGGTGAATGCGTCCATCGAGAATGAGCTTGGAGAGGGCGCGGCGGGCGATCTCACGGCGCACCGAGTCGAAGCAGGAGATGGTGACGGAGTCGGGCGTATCGTCCACGATCACGTCCACACCGGCGGCTTGTTCAAAGGCTTTAATGTTGCGTCCGTTGCGACCCACGATGCGCCCCTTCATTTCTTCGCTGGGCAGGGTGACGACGGCGCGGGTCACTTCGGCAACATGCTCAGAAGCCACACGCTGGATGGCGTCGGCGATGAGTTTGCGGGCGCGCTTCTCACCTTCTTCGCGGGCTTCGGCTTCGATCTGCCGGATGATGCGTGCCATATCGCCGCGCGCTTCTTTTTCGACGGCAGCGAAGAGTTCCTTGCGGGCTTCGTCCTGCGTCATTTGCGCGATCTCTTCCAGCCTCTTCATTTGATCTTCGAACAGCTTTTCGGCTTCGTTGTGGCGCTTGTCGATCTGCGACTGGCGGCGGTTGAGGTTCTGCTCGCGCTGTTCGATCTTATCAAAGCGGCTCTCCACTTCAGAGCGGCGTTTTTCAAGGCGCTCGGTATCGCGGTTCAGTTCAATGCGCCGTTCCTTGAGTTCGCTTTCTGCAGCTTGAATGATCTTGGTGGCATTGTCCTGCGCACCTTTCACGATCAGGTTCGCCTGTGTTTGGGCGGCTTTGACGATATCTTCCGCCCGTTCCTGGCGCGCCTTGGCGGCACGGTCCACGCGGTAACGGTGGAGGAAGTACCCCGCCACCGCACCGATGATCAGTGCGAGAATATCAATTAGTATGATGATCGGATTCATGGTTATTCCTCATCTTCGTATTTTGTCTGCTCTGTGTGCGTCTCGTTCCAGATGTGGGTGACGACGGACGTAACCACAGAGTAGGGGAAGCCGCGCCTTGCGAGGTACTCGGAAAGTTTCTTTCGAAACTCGCCCCATTCCAGACTTTGGAGTCTGGGTGCCCGTTTTCGGGCTGATTCATACGCCAGGGCTTCTTCATCCACATCGGCTACGGCGCTTTTGACCGTTTCCTCATCGAGCCCTTTTTGACGAAGTTCCATCGTCAGTGCGCGGCGGCTGCGTGGGCGGAATGTATTGCGATTTTCGACCCACGCTTTGGCAAATTCATTGTCATTGGCGAGCCTGTTTTCCTTTAGACGGGTCATCGTATATTCGATGGCATCTTCGGGGTATTCGTGCTTTTTCAGGTTCTGCCGTATTTCTTTTTCAGATCGTGCGCGGTAACTTAGGAACAGCAACGCTTGCTGCAGCGCCCGTTCGCGCGCGTCTTCGTTCTGTAACTGAGCTAGTTTCTCATCACTGAGAAGGTCGCCGACCTTTAGCCATGCGGCTGTAATGCGTGCCAGCCCGAAGGCGAACTCTCCGTCCAGGTATACATTCACCCGGTTGGGGTTCTTTTTCTGAACTTCGAGGGCGGTTATCTTTTTCATTCAAGTA
>JBAIYF010000151.1:0-1578 GCA_037916115.1 Anaerolineales bacterium | reverse complement strand
AAACTGCGCGAGGTGATCCAGCAGAACATCCTCCCCACAGCCAACTTCAACAACTGCTCGGGCAAGCACACCTCCATGCTGGCGTTCGCCAAAATGCGCAGACTTCCGCTGGAGAACTATCTCGCCAACGACCACCCGATTCAACAGGACATTCTCAAGGCACTGGCTGAAATGTGCAGTATGAACGTCAGCGATATTCAACTCGGCATCGATGGCTGCTCCGCGCCGAACTTTGCCCTGCCGCTGTACAACTCCGCACTGGGAATTGCACGCATGTGCGATCCACGCGAACTATCCAACACGCGTGCCACAGCCTGCAAAAAGATCACAACCGCCATGGCGGCACATTCCGAAATGGTGGGCAACTACGGCGAGTTCGATACAGAGCTGATGAAAGTGGCGGAAGGCAAGATCGTCACCAAGCGCGGCGCAGAAGGTTTTCAGATCGTTGGTATTATGCCGGGAGTTATTCACGAACAAGGCGTGGGCATTGCCATCAAGGTCAGCGACGGCGATAAAACTCACATGGACGATGACCTGCACACGCACGTCCGTGTGCGTCCACCGGTGACGCTGGAGATCCTCCGTCAGCTGGGCGCACTGACCGAAGCGCAGGTTCAAGCCCTGGCGGCGTTCGGACCCGGGCACGTCATCCGCAATTATGCCGGGCTGGTTACCGGCAAGCTGTATCCTGCTTTCAAACTTTAGAGTGCGTCGCACCAGCCTTAATGAGATTTATCCAAACTGAAAACATATCTGATAAGTAAGCAAAGTCCACCCGTCTGGTGCGACGCACGCCCCGAGAAACTTTCATGAAAAAACTTCAAACACGCGCACTGCAAATCCATGAAACCCTGCTCAAGGTTTTTGGCGAACCGATCTGGCGCAACCCGCTGCCCGCCATCGACGAACTCGTCTCGACCATCCTTTCACAGAACACCAACGACGTGAACCGCGACCGCGCTTTTGAAGCGTTGCGCGCCAAGTTCCCCACGTGGGAAGCCGTGCGCGATGCCAAAGAAAAAGATGTGGTGGATGCGATCAAACCGGCGGGGCTGGCAAACCAAAAGGGACCGCGAATTCAGCAGGTGTTGAAAGCCATCACGGAAGAACGCGGCTCGCTCAACCTGGACTTTTTGGCTGATCTGCCGCTCGAAGAAGCCCGTGCCTGGCTGACGAAGTTCAACGGCGTGGGACCGAAGACTGCGGCGATTGTGTTGTGCTTCTCGCTTGGTATTCCCGCCTTTCCGGTCGATACGCATGTCTATCGCGTCAGCGGTCGGCTCGGTCTGCGCCCCGAGAAGATGACCGTGGAACAAGCACACCCGCATCTCGAAGCGGTCTTCCCGCCAGAGACGTATTACGCTGCCCACCTGAACATCATCCGCCTGGGACGTGAAGTGTGCAATGCGAGAAAGCCGTTGTGTCCGCAATGCCCGGTCAAGCATTTATGTGATTACAAAGAGAAGACGAAGTAAAAATCCCGAAGGGATGATATTTTTATAGAACCATTCAAAATAAATTTGAACCCCGAAGGGGTGTCATTGCCCTGAATCATGACACCCCTTCGGGGTTGTA
>JBAIYF010000150.1:0-1641 GCA_037916115.1 Anaerolineales bacterium | reverse complement strand
AATAAACCCAATACTGAATTAGGGCTGAGTTGACATGGAGGCGTATATGAAAATGGCGTAGAAACAGACCAATGCACAGGAGCCTTCATCGATTTTGAGTACACGCCGTGAAATTCTCATCAAAAAGACGAACCAAACCGAAGGTCTAGTCCGTCTTCTAACTCGTCCCCAAATGAGGGGAAAGAGGGGGGTAGAATCAGTATACACCCCAAATCGGGGCGCAGAAAGCGCGAAAATACCCCATTTTCGCACCGTCCTGTGAAGCTGAGGTCGACGTTTATCGCCTGAGGATCAAGCCTCGTATATAAGCCTGTCGCCCCAGCGCCATGAGAGGTCTCGAATAAGCAGGTTGCCTTCGGGGCAAGACCTAGCGGCGCAACACCCACCAGGCTGAGGGTCTCATGGCACACTGAGGTCGCCTCACTTCACCCACTTGGAAAGGAGGCAGTTCCATGTACTACTGCGGCATCGACGTTGCCAAACACAAACACGCCATCGCTTTGCTCAACCCAAACGGGCAGCCCCACAAAGCCGTCTTCACCACCGAGAACACCCAGCAGGGCATGAACCTCTTGCTGTCCGAATTGAAATCCCACAAAAACGTTTGCATCGGTCTCGAAGCCACCGGTCACTACTGGCTCACGCTCTACGATGTCCTGACCCAACACGGTTACCCCGTCTCCGTCATCAACCCAATGCAGATTGCCGCCTATCGCAAAAGCGGATTGCGGAAAGTGAAGAACGACCAGACCGACGCGGTCTGGATCGCAGACTTCCTACGCATCACCAACCGACCCGCCACCTGTCCCGAACTCCCCAGCCTGATACAACTCCGCGAACTAACCCGCTTCCGTTTCTGGCTTTCCGAACAGATCGGCGACTGCAAACGCAAACTGCTCACCATTCTCGACCGGGTCTTTCCCGAATACGAAACCTTATTCTCCAACGTCTTCCTCGCCTCCTCGCGTGCCTTGTTGCAAGAAGCTGTCTCCGCTCAGGAGTTCGCAGACTTTGACCTTGCTGAACTAACTAAACTCCTCACCACCTCCAGCCGCAGCCGCTTTGGCTTGGATAAAGCGAAGCAGATCCAAGATCAGGCAAAGCGTTCGATTGGTGTGAACTTCCTTACCGATGCCATTCATGTTGAAATGCG
Organism: Anaerolineales bacterium; assembly: GCA_037916115.1. GTDB lineage: Bacteria > Chloroflexota > Anaerolineae > Anaerolineales > Villigracilaceae > Villigracilis. The sequence goes on along the minus strand of JBAIYF010000150.1, from coordinate 488 downwards.
CTGTCTGCTGGCACAGATTGATCTGCTCGAAGAACAACAGCATGATGTGGAAACTGCAGTGGAAGAGTTGATGGAGAAAATCCCGCAGCACATCACCAGCATCCCTGGCGTGGGAGCCATCACCGGCGCTGCCATCCTGGCTGAAATTGGCGACATCCACCGCTTCGAGAGTCCGGAGAAACTGGTGGCGTATGCCGGGATCGACGCCAGTGTGCATCAGTCCGGGCAGTTCGAAGCAAAGCAGATGCACATGAGCAAGCGCGGTTCACCCTATCTGCGTTTGAGTCTGTGGCAGGCGGCTTCGATGTCCATCATCCACAACGAGGAACTGAAGATTTACTACCAGAAAAAACGCAGTGAAGGCAAGCCGCACCGCGTTGCCATCGGCGCACTTTGCCGCAAATTGCTCGTCCGAATTTATGTCATCCTCAAGCAGAACCGTCCCTACCAAATCCCCAACCCCATCCCCCAACACCCTTGACTCCTTA
>JBAIYF010000149.1:0-2732 GCA_037916115.1 Anaerolineales bacterium | reverse complement strand
GTTCAAGAAAACGTGGCGTCTGAAGAATATTGGCACTTGTGCCTGGAATAGCAACGATGTTTCGTTGATCTTTGACAGTGGTGAGCAGATGAAGGCACCCGCTTCGTTGGCGTTGCCGACCACTGTGAACCCCGGTCAGACCGTGGACATCACCGTGGATATGACCTCGCCTGCCAATGCGGGCAGCTACCGCGGTTATTGGAAGTTCAAGAGCAATAGCGGCGGCGTGTTTGGCATTGGCTCCACCGCTAATAAATCCTTCTGGGTTGAGATTCGTGTCTCTTCATCTGGTTCATCGGGCACTGCCTACGACTTTACCGCGAATGCCGCCTCTGCTGCATGGTCTAGTGGGGCTGGCGCATTGAGCTTCCCGGGTACCGATGGCAGCGCCAACGGCTTTGGCATTAAGCAAGACCAGCCAAAACTTGAAAGCGGCGTGACTTCCACGCAGGCTGGTTTGTTGATGTCGCCCAATAACGTCACGAACGGCTATGTGCAGGCGATCTACCCTGCCTTCCGTGTTCAGCGCGGTGACCGCTTCCAGGCGACCATTGGCTGTGAACAAGGCGCTACGAATTGTTACGTTGCCTACAGCCTGAACTACCAGATCGGCACAGGACCTGTGCGCACCTTCTGGACCTTCCGTGAAAAATACGAAGGTTTCACTTATAACGTCAACCTCGATCTTGCCGCACTTGCCGATCAGGATGTGAAGTTCATCCTTGTCACTTCTGCATACGGATCTCCGACCGGCGACCGCGCTTTGTGGGTCAACCCCATCGTTGCCCGGGCTGGCGGTACTACTGTAACTGCCACTCCCACTGTGACCGGCACCCCGCCCACACCCACACCGACCAAGACCGGTACTCAGCAGCCCAACGCCTGTGACCGCGCCCAGTTCGTCGCCGATGTGACCGTTCCCGATGGAACAGCCTTTGCTCCCGGCATTGGTTTCAGCAAGACCTGGCGCTTGAAGAACGTTGGTACCTGTACGTGGACGAACTACTCCATCATGTTTGACTCCGGCGAAAAGATGGGCGGACCCGACTCCGCACTCATCCCCACCACCGTGGCGCCCGGTCAGACCGTGGACATTACCCTTCCGCTCACATCGCCGACCACCGCTGGAACTTTCCGCGGTTACTGGAAGTTGAAGAGCAATACCGGCGTTCCATTCGGCATTGGCTCAGCAGGGACCAAGTCCTTCTGGGTTGAGATCAAGGTTTCCGGTACGGGTATCAACCCCGGCACTGCAACTGCCACGGCAACCGTCGGCACACCTGCCACACCTGTTACTCCGGCTACGTCCGTACCCGGCACCGTCTATGATTTTGCCGCCAATGTTTGTACCGCTAAATGGTACACCGGCGCAGGCGAATTGCCCTGCCCGGGAACCGACGGCGATAACAAGGGCTTTGTCCTGATCCGCCCGGCTGCCAAGTTGGAAAATGGCAATACAGACCCACGCACCAGTCTGCTGACCTTCCCGCAGAATCAGAACAACGGTTACATTCAGGGTATCTTCCCGTCGTATACCGTCAAAGCCGGTGACAAATTCCGCACCACCATTGGCTGTGAACAAAGTGCCACTTCCTGCTATGTCGTCTTCCGCCTCGATTACTCCGTGTCTGGCAGCTCCTCCATCCAGACCTTCTGGGCATTTGTTGAAAAGAACGAAGGCAGCGTCTACAATGCCGACATTGACCTCACCCCTCTGGCTGGTCAGAGCGTCCGCTTTGTGCTTACCGTGCTCTCAACGGGTTCACCCGCTGGCGACCGCGCCATGTGGACGGGGCCGATCATCTACAACCCGGCTGGCGCATCTGCACCTGCAACGGCTACAACCGTACCTTCCGCCACACCGACAGTGACTGTCACCACAGCAGCGCCGTCTTCAACTCCCACGGCAACTGCAACTGCAACATCTACCGCAACCGCAACGCCGACCAACACCACCACTCCGTAAGCAGTCTTATAAAAGTTCCCGCTGCCAATGGGCAGCGGGAACTTTTTAATTTTCAGGCTCGTCCTGATATGTATGGAGATTTTATGAGACGACTTGTTCTGCTCGCATTGATTTTCGTAACCGCGTGTTCTTCCCCTGCAACCTCCACTCCCGCCTCCTTCTTCGACGGGTCGCCTGCTGCTTCGTCCCCGAGCTTTGGTGCCACACCCGAAGCGCCAACCCCAACCCTGCAAGTTCTTCCTAATATCACCCAACCAGCCATCACGGGTACCACCGCCGAAACCGGAGAATTGTATTTCTTCCTCCAGCCGCGTGTGGGCGGCGGCACGATCGAACTGGTGAAGGTTTCCGCCGCCTGCATCACCGACCCCGTGAACTGCCCGCCCATGGAAAAAATCCCCGTCCCGTTTGCATTCAACTTCACCATCAACGCTCTTGCCTGGTCACCGGACGGAAGATACGCAGCTTTTTCCTATTCCACCAACCCGAATGGAACGCCGACCCAGTTGTGGCTGTTCGATGCCGAAGCCGGAACGTGGAAATCCATTGCTGAATTCCCGTTCATCGACCCGCCCTACTGGTCGCCAGATGGTTCATGGATCGCCTTCCGCACCCAAAATGGATACGGCGGAGAGGATGTCTTTATCGTCCGCCCGGATGGCACAGAGTTGCAAAGTATTTCCAAAGACCTGCCCGAAGCCGGGCGTCCCTATATCATGGATGGCTGGTACACAGAAAACGTGATCATGCGTTCGGCATTGCCCGG
>JBAIYF010000148.1:0-4386 GCA_037916115.1 Anaerolineales bacterium | reverse complement strand
TCCCTCACGGGTAAAGTAAGGCTTGAGACGGGCTGCCAAGTCCTCAGTCGTCAGGAGGCGGATGTGTGTCGCGTTAAAGTGATCCAACTTTTGGAAGTTGATCGCCGCAGGTGAGGGAGTCAACGAGTCAATGGTGAAGCGTTCGATCATTTGCTCCACGGTCATCACGTCATCTTCCGCAACACCCCAACCCATCAATCCGCACCAATTCAAAACACCTTCGGGGGTGAAGCCGAGGTCCTGCATATCTTTGACAAAAATCGAGTATCCGTCTTTCATTGCATCTGCCGCTTCGCGCTTGGACATTTTGCCCTTGCCGCTCGGTTTGAGGAAGACGGAGAGATGTACCCAGACAGGCTCCTCCCAACCAAAAGCACGGACGATGTTGACGTGGAGCGGGAAGGTGCCAAGCCATTCGGAACCGCGCATGACGTGAGTGATCTTCATTTCATGGTCATCCACCATGGCGGCAAGATGATAAGTCGGCAAGCCGTCTGTTTTGAGGATGACTTGATCGTTGAGTTGTTTATTCTCAGTTGTGATGTCGCCGCGCAAATGGTCGTGAGCAATCGTTACACCGTCGTGCGGCATTTTAAAGCGAATGGTGTAGGCTTCGCCATTGGCAATGCGTTTGGCAGCTTCATCGGGCGTGAGATTGCGGCAGGTGCCATCGTAGCGCGGATTTTCCTTGCGCTTCATTTGTTCCTGGCGGACCTTTTCGAGCCGTTCCGGGGAGCAAAAACACGGATAGGCATGCCCCTTATCAACGAGTGTTTTTGCGTGGGCTTGATAGATCTCGCGACGTTCAGTCTGGCGGTAGGGACCATAGGATCCGCCCACATCGGGTCCTTCATCGTATTCCAGTCCAAGCCAGCGCAAACCGTCCATGATCTCCTGCTCTGCGCCTGGAACTGTACGCTTCATATCCGTATCTTCGATACGCAAAAGAAACTGCCCACCGGTCTTTTTAGCAAGCAGATAAGCATATAAGGCAGTGCGGGCTCCGCCAAGATGTAAATGTCCGGTTGGCGAAGGAGCAAAACGGGTACGAGCGGGTTTGATGGTCAAAGATGACTCCTATATGGTGATTGATAGAACAGAGGCAGTGGGGTTTTCACGATTTAACTTCCACTACCCGTGTCTGCTTTTCTAGAATTCCAATTCTTTTTGGCGCATTGCGACGGATTCTACCAATCCAATGCAGATCATTAAAGCCGTTAAACCGCTGCCGCCGTAACTTACAAATGGAAGCGGCAGACCTGAAACAGGCAGCAGATTGAGGTTCATACCAATATTGACCGCACCCTGAAAAAAGATGAGTGTTGCAACACCAATTGCAAGCATGGACCCTGCCACATCCCTCGCTTTTTGAGCCGCACGAATGCAACGCCAGATGATAACACCCAGCACAAGGATGATAAGAGCGCCGCCTGCCAGCCCAAACTCTTCTGAACTGGCAGCAAATATAAAGTCGGTATGGCGTACTTTGAGAAAACGCAGCTGGGTTTGGGTACCGTATCCATACCCTTCACCGAAAATACCGCCCGATCCAACCGCGATCAATGCCTGTTGAACGTTATAGCGGTTGCCATAGGTGTCATTCGGGTCTGGCACTACAAAGTTCACAATACGTTCCTGTTGATATGCCTGCAGAAATGGAATTCGAATGCCAAGCACCGAAAGCAGAATAACGGTTGCAAGAGTCAACGCGCCAAACAAGGCTGCTGTAACCACATGCCGAACCTGAATTCCATTGACCCACAACATGACACCCAGGATCACTGAAAGAACCATTACATTACTCAGGTTGGGTTGAAGCAGGATCAGACCAATGATCCATGAAGCGCGCAAAACCGCACCAAACACCCAGCGTACATCGCGAGGCTGGTCGCGGGTCACATCAAAATAACGCGCAAGAATAATGATCGCCACGATCTTGGCAAATTCCGTTGGTTGAAGAAATAGAACACCAACCTGAAACCAGCGTTGAGCCCCGAAGGCGGTTTGCCCGAAGCCGGTCAACGTGACGAGGAAACCCAGGATCACGATATGGATTGGGCGGTATAGCGCCAACCAATATCGATAATCAATGGATGAAAGAATAAAAATCAGCGCAACCCCCAACAAGGCGAAATAGACCTGACGCGAAGTGGAGACCGCCAACACCTCGTTTCCAGCAATGGCAGAGCGGATCATCACCACGCCAAAAGAGGACGCCAGAATCACTGCGCCAAGCAAAATAAAGTCAAAGTTTCTCCAGGAAAGTCCGCGAACCATAAACTAAAACATGGACGCAACCCTTGCAGGCAGAGTCCATGTCCCTAATTTCGGGGATGAATCAACCTGCCCGGTGGCGAGGCATATTCTTCAAGGGAATATCCGCCACCAAACGCTGTTCACGCCCATCTTTCTCCAATTCGATGCGCACAGCTTCGGGGTCGATCTCGATATATTTTGAGATCGCCTTCAGAAGATCGTCTTTTAATTCGTCCAACTGTCCGGGTGTCAGGTCAGTACGGTCATGTACAAGCACCAACTGCAACCTTTCTTTTGCACTGGAAGCACTGCGTTTACGTGAAAAGAAACCCATATCACTTTCTCCCGGCGAAGCGTTGAATGGCGTTCCAAAGCCCGCTTTGCGGAGTGAGGTCCATGAAGGGGACGTCCACTCCCTGCAGGCGTTTGGCAATATTACGGAATGCCTGACCGGCACGGCTCTTTCCATCAGCAGCGATCGGTGTACCGCGGTTCGAACCAATAATGACATTCTCGTCTTCCGGCACAATACCAATCAAACGGATACCGAGCAGATCCAGAACGTCCTCGGCGGACAGCATATCGTTATTCTTAACCAGTGTCGGATTCAATCGATTGATAATAAGAGAGGGATTGCCCTTCTCTTCCGCCTCAAGGATACCCACCACACGGTCGGCATCCCGCACCGCGCTGACCTCGGGGTTGGTTACAATGAGCACCTGATCTGCCGCAGCAATGGAGTTCCTAAAACCGCGCTCAATACCCGCAGGAGAGTCAATGATCACAAAATCAGTTTCTGCCCTGAGATCATTGCAAATGCGGATCATATCAGACGGGGAGACGGCATTCTTGTCGCGTGTTTGCGCGGCGGGAATGAGATACATATCCTGTAAATGCTTATCGCGGATCATGGCTTGTTTGAGTTTGCAGCGACCTTCAATCACATCCACCAGATCGTATACAATGCGGTTCTCAAGTCCCATGACCACATCGAGGTTTCGCAGTCCAATATCGCCGTCAATACAGACTACACGTTTGCCATCCATGGCAAGAGCAGTTGCAAGATTGGCAACTGCAGTGGTCTTACCGACACCGCCTTTGCCTGAGGTCACTGTGATTACTTTTGCTGTCATATCATTTCCTAATATTGGTTTCGCCGGAATGCCAAAGCTCTGCCTGTAATTTTCCTTCTTCATTGATGCTGGCGATCTCGGGTTTGGGGTCCTTCTGGGGCTTCAACATGGCTGAAACTTCATCAGCAATACGAAGTTGATTAGCAGAAAGGTCGAGCGCACATATGTAAGCAGAGCGGTTCCCCTTTGCGCCAGCATGGATCACGCCACGCACCCGCCCCCAAACGATCACATTGCCTTCTGCAACGATCTCTGCGCCGGGATTTACATCGCCAAAAACCACAACAGTACCAGGGTATTCGATCCTTGTGCCAGAACGGATGGTCTTTGCAATAAACAATGCCTGATCGCTCGGGATGCCATCCAAAACATGGCGGGTCTCCTCAGGACGCGGCTTTGAAATGCGGGTTGCCAGCCCGAGAAGTTGAGCAGTTTGTTCGGTTGTTGGCGAGTCGCTGAGAACCGCCCACAATGTGATCGTCCTCTCGGAAAGCCAATCACGCAAGTCGACAAGATCGTTCACTCTTAAGGGCTGACTGCCAACATCCATTGCAAGACGTGCACCCTGAAAAAAAGCTGACTTTTCTTCGATCTGCTGCATCAATGCAGCACGTTGTTCCGCCCAAGGAACATCCGCAAATGTGACAAGAAGTCCATCACGGATTCCCTTGATCTGAACAATGGAGGGAGCTGATTCCATAGGGTGATTCATAGAATAAGAAAATATTATACCTGATGGATTTCGAATACCTACGGCGAAGGCGCAGCACCCTGGGCAATATCCGCCGCCTTGATCTCGAAATACGCCCGGATCACACGCGCTACCATGGGTCCTGCAACACTGGCGCCTTCACCGCCGTTATAGGCAAAGGCTACCACCGCAATTTCGGGGTCATCAAATGGAGCATACGCAACCGTCCATGAGTGCGTTGGCCCGGCGCCAAAGTTACATCGATCGGCAGCACGGGCAACATCATCACAATATTCCGCTGTACCG
>JBAIYF010000147.1:0-3288 GCA_037916115.1 Anaerolineales bacterium | reverse complement strand
GGACGATGTGGAAAGCAAGGCGAATCCATACAATGACAGTATCGTGACCATAGACCATAGACGATTGTCCATCGTCAAAAAAAGGATACTCACATGAACAAAAGACTCATCTCCCTTGCCCTCGTCTTCCTCCTCAGCTTCTTCATCGGCGGCAAATGGAACATTCCGCTTGCGGCGTGGCTCACACCCGTCTTCGCCATACGCTTCTTCCGCGACAGTGAAAAAGCCGGGCGCAACTTCCTGTTGCTCTGGGTCGCCTCCGCCATCCCCACCCTCATCTCATGGCGTGGCGCCACCGCCATGAACGCCATCCATCCCAGTGCTGAAACCCTCTTCTTTTTATTCAGCGCCCCCATCGGTCTCCTCCCTTATGTAGTGGACCGCATGTACTACAAACGCTTCGGCACAACCTCGTGGCTGACCCTCGTCTTCCCCGTCGCCATGACCGCCATCGACTTCTTCTCCGCCAGCGGCAGCCCCTTCGGCACCTTCGGCGCGATCGCCTACTCACAGCGCGGCTTTACCCCCATCATGCAGATCGTTTCAGTGACAGGATTATGGGGCGTGACCTTTGTGCTGAGTTGGTTTGCCAGCCTTGTCAATCACTTCTGGGAAGCAAAACCCTCACGCCTCTCTCTGACCTTTGCCGGGGCACTCGCCTTCATCTTTATCCTCAGCCTCAGCCGGACTCTGCTCCCCGCCCAGCCCGAGCAGACGGTTCCAGTGGCAGGCTTCTCCCTCCCGAACGGCAAGGTCATGGAAATGATCGTTCTGTTCAACACCGGCAACGAAGCAGACTTCCGCAGCGCCACACACGAATTGCACGCCCAACAAATGGAACAGATCCGCCGCATGGCAGATGAAGGCGCAAAGATCGTCTCCCTGCAAGAAGGCGCTATTATCGGCTTGAGCGAAGAGGTTGAAGGCGCAATTATCGAAGCATCTGCCATTGCGCAAGAGAAAAATATCTACATCATCCTGCCCACCTTCGACTTCGGCACGACCCCGCCCGAAAACAAAGTCCACATCATCGACCCGAACGGCAAGGTTGTACTGACCCACGTTAAATACGGCGGCAATCAATTTGAAGGCTCGCTCAAAGGCGATGGCGTTCTGCAAACCGTGGATACGCCCTACGGCAAACTCAGCGCCGTCATCTGCTGGGACGCAGACTTCCCGAATGTGATCAAACAAGCTGGCGAACTCGGCGTAGACCTGCTCTTCGTCCCCTCGAACGATTGGATCGGCGTGAAAGACATTCACTCTGGCATGGCGAGCTTCCGCGCGGTGGAGAACGGCATGAGCATCTTCCGTCAGACCGGACAGGGCATTTCATCTGCTGTTGACATGTATGGGCGCGAGCTCAACCGCGTGGATACCTTTGAAGAAAACGCCGAAGAGTTCGCCGGGGTGCAAATGGTCAACACCCCCATCGGCTCGGTGAAGACCCTTTACCCGAAAATTGGCGATGCACTTGGCAATCTGATGCTGCTCGGCTTGCTGGGATTAGTGGTTGGGTTGTGGTGGACAAGAAAAGGACGATAGACCATAGCCGACAGACAATGGACGATGACTTATGAGCCATCGTCCATTGTCGTATAAAATATGGATATGAACGATGACCTCCGCACCCTGCAATTTCTGCTCTCGCGCCTCGAGCGCATTTCCGCGGACAGTGTTGTTGCCCACCGCGCCAGCGGAGTCCGTGGGGCGATGCTGAGGATGGTGGAAAAGCTCGAGAAGGGCAGACCGGTTCCAGGTCCGGATGTGAAGCGAATAATCGAGAGTGGATATGCCCTCCTCCAAAAAGCGGCTGAGGAAAAAGTGAGGTAAACAGATGATGAACTTAACCCCCCAACTACGTGAAGGTGAAAGCATTGTCCGTGAGGCTGGCGCGACGGTGTACATGGTGCGCAATGGGATCCGCTCAGGCGGCTCGAATGTGCGCATGTGGCTGACGAATCAACGCATCATTCTGAAGGCGGGGCTGGGTCCGCAGCGGGCGCTGCCGTTGAGCGGCATTGTCAAGATCAGCGAAGAGGAGATCAATCTCTTCAAACTCTTGCGCGTTGATTTTGACGATAACCATTCAGAATGGTTCACTGTGCAAGATCAGGCGGCGTTCATTGCTCAGTTGGAAGAGACACGCGTCCATGCGCCGAAACTTCCGTACGAAGCGGCAGAGTCCACGGCGGGGGTGGCCAAGCGGATGTTCGGGCTGCCGCTGATCATCATGGCAGGCATTTTTGGCATTGGGTGTATCTGTATGGTTGCGTTTATGGTGTTGTTCACAGTATTAATGGCATCAGCAGGCGGAGTATAAATCCGCCTGCTGATGGGTAAAGTTCGTTTTGGGGTGAGATAAAGTTAATTTGGCAGAGTCAGGTTCAGGTCAGGCTTGAGGCGTTTTGTCCGATGAGGGGATGGCATCGGGCAATTCTGATTCAACGTTGCGAACGCGCGGGTTGAGGTACACAAGTGTGCTGACGATAATTCCTGTCAAGCCTGCGATGATCGCCATCAATCCAATTCCGCGCCCGGCACCTGTCCCTAATATTTGACCAACAAATGTGCTGGCAAGCGCGCCGCCATCTGCCATGAGCGGTTCAAAGACTTTATCTGCCAGCGGACCTGCAATGAGAAACGCGAGCGGCATCATGGATTGTGAAATGGTCGAACGGACGGAGAAAACGCGTCCCTGAATCTCACGCGGCACCTTGGTTTGGAAGACGACCTGACTGTTGCCGCTGGCGAGCGGAACACAGAACATCAAAAGGAAGATACCACCGCCGATAACCCAGGGGTTCGGCTGCAAGCCAGAAATGACAAGACCTGCTACACCGAGGGTGATAAAACCGATCGCTGCAGGGATGCGTTTCTTCGCCCCGCCCCATGCGCTCATGACGATGCTACCTGCGAGCATGCCCACACCCATCACGGTTTGGATGAGTCCTAAAACATCGGCAGTGAAGCGGCTCAAGACCATGGGGATGAGCAGAACAGCAGACCAATTGAGCAGGAAGTTAACCATGGCATAGTAGAGCAACAGACCAAGCAGACCTTTGCGTTCGTATAAAAAGTCCCAGCCGAATTTCATATCCTGCCAGATGTTATTGTCCTTGTGTTCTTCTGCGCGTTCGGGTTGAGGAATGTGGACAAAGATCAAAGCGCCAACTGCGAAGAAAAAGGTGATGAAGTCGATCAGGATGATGCCGTTGAAACCAATAAAGACGAAGAGCGCGCCTGCCAGCACCGGTGTAAGAACCGATGTAATGGCTTGTCCCATTT
>JBAIYF010000146.1:0-5822 GCA_037916115.1 Anaerolineales bacterium | reverse complement strand
CCAACGACGATATAACTCATATTCATAACTCCTTAGCGATGATGTTCGCTTTCTGTTTCATGCACGTGATACGGGACATTGGTGATCACGATCCCATGCTGGTTCTTTAATTGGGTGCGTAGGATCTCAGCGGTATTGGTGTGCAGCGGGGAGGTCCAGCGGTTATCTGAGACGAATTCGGGCACGACCACGGTGATGATCTCACCGGGCTGACGATTTTCGGAAAGGTCCGCAATGTAATCAAGCAGGGGTTCTATAAAGAGACGGTAAGGTGAGTCCAGCATGACGAGACGCACACCTTCGCCCCAGGTTTCCCATTTTTTGCGGGCTTTGTCGGCATCTTCGGGCTCGATCACAATATGTACAGCAGTGACATCATCGGATAGCATGCGCGCATACCGCAGCGCCGCAAGAGTTCCCTGATGCACGCCGCTGACCGGCATGATGACACGGTGACGAATGGTGTGCGGCGGGATGATGCCGAAATTCTCGAGCGATAGATTTTTGGCGAGGCTGGAGTAGTGGCGGTGGATCATCCAGAATACAGCGACGAGAATCGGAATGAGGATCAGGACGAGGTATGCGCCGTCTTTGAACTTGGTAATGGCAAATACCATCATGACCACGGCGGTACAGACTGCGCCAAAGCCGTTGATCACCATTTTTAGCACCCAGTTCTTTTCGTAGTGCAGGGAGGAACCGCGTTCTTTCAGCTCTTCGCCGGGCTTAAGTTTGCCGCTCTTCCACCAGCGCAGAGCCATGCCGCTTTGCGAAAGGGTGAAGGAAAGAAATACGCCAATGGCATAGAGCGGAATGAGGCGGGTAACGCTGGCGCTGAACGCCACCATTAATATGGAGGCAATCACAGCCAGGGTGACGATGCCGCGTGAATAAACGAGGCGGCTGCCACGGTAGGCGAGCTGGCGCGGAATAAAACCGTCTTTTGCGATCAGGGCGCCGAGGCGTGGGAAATCGGCGAAGGCAGTGTTGGCTGCCATGATCAAGATCACGGTAGTGGCGGAGATCACCATCAAATACATCGTGCCGCGCCCATCATAGATGGTGCGGGCGATTTGCGAGATAACAGTTTCCGTCTCGGAGGGTACAGCGTGGATGTAGTTGGTAATGAATGAAATGCCCAGGAAGAAGGTGCTGAGGATGACGGACATCCATACCAGGGTGATACCGGCGTTCTTGCTGCGCGGTTCTTTGAAAGCGGTGATGCCGTTCGAGATGGCTTCGATACCGGTCAGCGCTGCTGTGCCGCTGGAGAAGGCGTGCAGCAATAGGAACGGTGTGACGGCTGCCAGGGCATCTCCATGGAACTCAACTTCAGGCGGGTCGATCACCATCCCCAGCGAGCCGGTGAAGAAACGCCATAGCCCATAGGTGATCATGATGATGATGGTGAAGATGAAAAAATAGGTCGGGATAGCAAATGCAGAGCCGGACTCTTTCACTCCACGCAGGTTGACAAGCATAATGAACATAATAAATACGATCGCCAACGGTACACGGAAGTCATATAGATCAGGGAATGCCGAAACCAATTGGGCGACACCTGAAGCAATGGACACCGCCACTGTTAGGATGTAATCGGTCAATAAAGCTGCTGCCGCGATCAGTGCCGGGAACTCACCCAGATTGTCTCGTGAGACGATATACGCGCCGCCGCCATCAGGGTAGGCATGAATAGTCTGCTCGTAAGAAATGGATACGATGGCAAGCAGTACCACAATGGCAATGGCGATTGGAAAGACATAGCCAAATGCCATGGTTCCCGCTGCTGCAAGGATGACGAGGATCTCTTGTGTGGCGTAAGCAGTGGAAGAGAGCGCGTCTGAGGCAAAGACTGCCAGACCCACCCGCTTGCCAATGGTCTGGTGGGGCGCATCCGCAGTGGAGAGCGGACGCCCAATCAGCCATGAACGCCAGGTGTGTTTTGGCTTGTGTTCGGTTTTTCGTTCAATAATTGGGGTTTGAGAATTTGTTTCTTGATTGATCATACATAACCTGCTTTACAGGCAAAAATTAAGCCCTTCCCGCGGAAGGACATACGAAGATTATAGTACAAATCCATGTTTCAGACATCACCCAAAGGCGGGATGCAGCATTAGTGGTCTATACCATGTCCGTGTTTCTGAAAGAACAAACTGTTCCAGACAACAGTGGTCTACTATTATTTTGATTGGACCAGCGGGATCAGTAAAAAGAATGTGCTGCCTTTGCCAACTGTGCTTTCCACCCAGATACGCCCATGGTGACTTTCGGCAATGGAGTAGACAATGGCAAGACCCAGTCCCGATCCGGGCTGGGCGCGTGCTTCACGCTGCTTGCCGCGATAAAATTTTTCAAAAAGGTGTGGAACATCCTCGGTGTGGATGCCAATGCCAGAATCGGAAATCGCAAAAATGAGGTTATCCGGGTTCGAGATAGTGCGGATCTTTACCTCGCCGTTTTCAGGTGTGTATTTGATTGCATTTTCCACAAGGTTGTACACTGCCTGGTGCAAAAGCGCCTGGTCGGCTTGTACTGCGTGGGGCATATCTTTGGGAAGCTCAAGTGTGAGTTGAATATTCTTCTGCGAGGCTTGCAATTGCAGGGCGCCGGTTACCCGCTCAATGATATCCAACACCGAAACATTCTCCACCTGCAGACCAACGCCAAACTCGATGCGTCCCAGGTCGAGCAAATTGTTCACAAGGCGCGACATGTTCTCTACACCGGTAACGATCTTCTTGACATAGCCTTGCTGCTGTTCGTTCAGCTCGCCAACCGTGTCGAGCATGGTGGCATATCCGCGCATCAACGTCAGCGGAGAACGCAGGTCGTGGCTCACAGTTGCCACGAACTCGGACTTCATTGTGTCCAGTTCTTTGAAGTGGGTGATGTCCCGCATGATGCACACCCGACCGATCTGACGTTGATCCACCATCACTGGCGAGGCCGTGGCGAGGTAAGTGCGGTTATCCGGCAGGATGATCTCAGTGGATTGCCGTTCGGAGATGGTGCTTTGCAAAAGCGCCAGCAGCGGACGGAGCTTAATGACCTTCTCGGTTTCCATGCCGCTCATTGCGTCGTTCGCTCCCTGCCTCAGCGCAGAGGTTGCAGCATGGTTGGCAAGCAGCAATCGGTTGCGGTGATCCGTCACGATGACCGGGTCGGGCGAGGAGTTGATAATGGCTTCCAATTGGCGGCGCGAGGCTTCCACCGTCAGATACAAATGGGCATTCGCAACGGCAAGCGCCGCTTGCCCTGCCAGGGTCGTCATCAGGCGTACATCCGAGTCGGCAAATTTGCGCGGCTGCTCATAGCCTGCCCACACCACGCCATAATACCGGTTCTCATGGCGCAGTGCCACTGCCAGAAGCGCCAGCGGATGCGGCTTATCTGTGTCGAATACCAGTTCACGTGAACGGGTCAGGTTCGGCAGGACGATTTTTTCCTGACTTTGTGCAAGATCCAGAATCTGTTCGTCGAGATAGGCGTAGATATTCTGCTCGTCTTCAAGCGAAAAACGTGAGGGCAGTTCGATCAACGTATCTGGAAGAATGTTGGGAGACAGCACCACACTGACCGAATTCGCCCCCGTAGAGCGGATCGCCTCAAGCACCGGCTTGACCGCATCCTGCATCTCCAGGCTGGATGCCACACCCTGACTCACTTGCAACAGACGGTTGATCTCTTCAAGACGCGCCTGCAAACCCACACGCATCTGCTCGAAGGCGCGGCTCAGTTGAGCCACTTCATCCTCACCCTTCACCTGCAGCGGATTATCGAGGTTGCCCTGGGCAATGCGGTTGGCTTCCGCTGCCAGCCCCTTGAGAGAACCGGTGAGCACCCGCAGCGCGATCCGCAGGGAAACCAACGCAAACACGGCGAGGATGATGATCATCAACGCCAGTGGTGTGGCAATGCTCAACGCCAATTGTTGTGCCTGTTGCGCTGGGACCGTCAGCACCACCGCCCACGGACGCCCAAAAACCGGCTGGTAATACACCAACTGTCGGGTTCCGTCCGACGCGGTATCGTCATAGAAGGTGGCTTCAGAATGGCGCTCGCCTTCATAATCGGTCAATGCCTGTGTGGAATCAGAATGGTAAATGATATGACTGGCATCATCCACCAGCATACCCGAGCCGCCCAGGCTGCGCATGTTATCGAGACTCTTGATCAATGGCAGGGTTAGTGGGTTGGCTTCGATGGTCGTGCGCCCGATCAATACCCGCTGGACGGGGCCTGCCGCACCGGGAATGGCAGCAAGGAATGAAACCCGTGCCGAACCTTCTTCTGAGATCGGTGGAATGGAATAGACCTGCGTCAACACACCCTGCGTGGAAAGCAGAATGCCCGTGTCCTCATCAGGGTAGAGCCTGAAGCCCGGACGCGTATCTTCGGGATAGATCGCCAGAACCGTTTTTGAATAGGCATCCAGCACAATGAATTGATCGAAGTAAGGCACCGCCTTGATGCGCGATGCAAGAATAGCCGTCAACTCGGAGCCATTGGCGGTTGCCATGCGCGGATCTTCCGCCAACTGCACTGCCAGGTTTTGCCCCGTCTCAAGGAAGAAAGGCACACTTTGCGCCGCAGACTCGCCCGTGCTTGCGAGGCGATCTTCGAGCATGCCGCGCGCCGACTCTCCCGCCACCCACCAACCGCCGATCAATAGCGAGAACAACAGCAGCAGAATGAACGTTCCCACCGCAAAAATGAAACGTGACTCAAGGCTTCTTTCACCGGGAGAAGGTTGAAGCACCTGCTTGCTGCCCCAGCGCGGGGCGAACATCATCGAAATGACCTGCGCAACCAACCCGCCAATGAGCATCTCACCGGCGAATGCAAGCGTTACCACCCAGGCATTGCTGATGGCAAAATCAAGCCGCGCGGTGGAGTGAACACCCTCGCCCCATTGGGTGAACAGGGCGCTTAAAGTGTAAAAGAACAAATGGACAGGAATAAGCAGCAGCGCCCCTGCCAACGGCTGACGCAGCAATCGATAGGCAGGTGTGCGGTAACGCTGGCGCGTGTTCTGCGAGAACATCACAGCCAGAATGGAATATTCAAGGATCGGGAAAAGCGAATACAGGTCCCATGTGCCGCGGATCAATCCTGCAAATGCGCCCAGCAGCGCCGCGGGGATCGGTCCCAGCAGACCGCCGCCCAACAGCCACGGCACCGCCGAGAAAACCATCAGCGCAGAACCCGGCGCATCGGCGGGCAAACCCGGCAACGGTCGAATCGAGCCGGAGGTCAAACGTATTCCTAAAAATAAATTCAGAACGGGAACAAGCAGAAAAAGAGCAAGGAACAACCCCCATCCCCCTGAACCGAATGCCGGTAAACTTTTGCGCCTTCCATATAAAAAGAACGCCAGCCCGGCAAACAGACACAGCCATACCAACCATCCTGCAAGAGTGGGCGGGGCGGGGAACGCAATGCCTGCAAGGAGTGAAAGGATGAAATCCATTTTTGTAGATTATAGCCCCAAAACTTTGCAGTGGTTTAACCGAAGGTTTGCATTTTTGGAATTATCCCCCGCGATACCGTTCCGGCAGGAGCGCTGCAATGGCAGACATGATCTGCCTTGTGCCTTCCGTTACCGATTCTTTCCCCGCCGCTGCCTGCTCATTCAACCGGAACATTTTCCCAACCCGAATCTGAATCGGTGCGCGCCGCAACCGTAACAAATGCCGCGATACATTTTCGTTCTCCGTGCCAACCAAGCCAATGGGCAGGATCGGTACCCCCGATTTATGCGCGAGGAACGCCGCGCCACCCGCACCTTCTTCTAGTGAACCTGTGAGTGAATAGCGCCCTTC
>JBAIYF010000145.1:0-3218 GCA_037916115.1 Anaerolineales bacterium | reverse complement strand
TTTTTTCTGCCAAGTTGCAATCCACATTTTCATGCGGATCCGCACACGCGCATCGGCATTGGAAGATGCCCATACAGCAGATGTCTTTCTGTAAAGGTCATCTTCCATTTTCTCGAAACCGTCCCATTCTCTCTCCAAATACTCTTTCATTTCAGAGGGGGTATCCCAGTAGTAGAAAAATGGAAATTCGCCGCTTTTTTGCTGGATGAACCACCCGCGCGCCTCAGCCTCTGCCACGGCTTGATTTGCCGCTTCATCATCCTCCAAGCCGGTGGTTTGATCGGTCAACCTACCTGTTACCTCCCAGCCCGCCGAGGAGACAATTTCCACTGCCCACGAATCTGACAATGGACGCAGGTCGAGCAGAAGTCCGCCCGGCTTGAGAACCCTGTGGATTTCACCCAGAGCATGAACCATGCTCGCATGTTCCATTCATCAGAGCGACCAGGCGAGGACGGCGATGTCGAAGGTTTCCTTTGAAAAGGGAATATATTTTGCGCTTGCCCCAGAAAAATGGACACGACCTTGCACGTCGTAAGGCGCATCTGCCCGGGCGATGCGCAAGGCAGAATGGTCAGGATCAAAGCCAATGGTCAGGGATGAGGCGCGGGCGTACTTCCAAGTCAAACGTCCTTCGCCGCATCCAACTTCAAGGATGCGCCTATTGGCAAAGTCAATGAACTGCTGAAGGACTTTGCTTTCTTTGTTCTCAGGGTCTTTTTGCAGGGTGTTCATTTTTTCTTCAAAGTTTTTACACTATCAGTAATGATGGACTTAAGAACAGAGGTATCAACATCGTCGAGCGTTTTGATATACAAACATCCCACGCCGATTGTGTGTTTTCCAAGTTTTTGCAACCGGGCTTTATGTTGTTCCAGCCCGCCCATGAGGTAAAGCGTGAGGTTTTGTTTTCGCGGCGAAAAGCCAGTGATAAACCAATCTCCTTCACGCCCGCTGGCATATTTGTAATGGTAGTCTCCAAAGCCAACGATATTCTTTCCCCACATCTTCGGTTCGGCTTTGGTCGCCTGCTTCATAATTTTGAGAATTGCAAGGCATTCAGATCGGACACTCTCATCCTCGATAGAATTGATGAAGTCTTCGACACTTGCCTGGTTCTTTTTTGTTTTTAGTTCAGCATTCTTGCCCATAAGATCCTCCAGGATCAGATCATGTTCATGCAACTAAAGTATGGAATAGTGGACTTTCGGAGATTTGTGTTCCACAACCTGCTCGGCGGCACGTGCCATACGCAGGAGGGTGACTTCGTCCCAGGCGCGTCCCATCACCTGCATTCCTATTGGAAGTCCTTTTTCCGTATATCCAACCGGGAATGTGATCGCTGGGAGACCGGTCATGTTCCCCAAGACGGCGAAACGCATAATCTCGATCGTCACGCTCAGGTCAGAATCACCCAAAGGGAGTGCGCCATCTTTGATCTTCGGTGCAACAATGGCAGTAGTAGGAGTGACGATCACATCCACCTCCTTGAATACTTCGGCTACATGATTTATCACCCGTGTGCGGACACGCTGTGCTTTGACGTAATCATCTGAAGTGAATTGCCTGCCAAGCGCCAGGTTGATGCGCACATCCAAACCATGATCCTTGTAATGTTCATTGTACGTGGGGCTCATACCCTGCACCATTTCGCTGACAATGCTGACCGTGTGCGCAATGCGGGTGGCTTCAAGGTTGGGAATGACAATATCTTTGATTTCGCAGCCCATCGCTTGAAATTGCACGATCATGGACTGACACGCCGCAACTACTTCAGGGTCTGCGTGGTTGAACCATTCACGGTATATTCCAATGCGCAACCCCTTTAGACTTTTATTCTCCCAGCCTGCCAGTGTGGGCAGAGGTTGATGCAGGGATATTTTATCCTTTGTGTCGGGTCCTGCAATAAGGGCATAGGTAAGCGCTACATCCGTTGCAGAACCACCGATGGGACCGAGGTGAGCCACGCTCCAATCCAGCGGGAATGCGCCATATTCGCTTATGCGTCCAAAGGTACATTTCAAACCGACCAAACCACAAAAAGCGGCAGGGATACGAATTGAGCCGCCGCCATCGGCACCGATGGCAACAGGAACCAGTCCTGCCGCAACCGCCGTGGCAGAGCCGCTGGAACTTCCGCCTGTGTAGTGGTCGGTGTGATACGGATTACGCGTTGTGCCATGATGCGGATTGAACCCAAAAACGTTGATTCCGATCTCGTGCATGTTGGTTTTGCCAACCAACAACGCTCCGGCTTTACGCAAGCGGGCTGCCACTTCCGCATCCTGTTTTGCTGGCAACTTGCCCAAAAACGCTGTGCCTACCGTGGTTGGATAGGGCAGCATATCCATTTCATCTTTGACGGCAACTGGCACACCATCGAAAATGCCGAGGGGCTTCCCAGCTTTAAAACGTTCCGTCGACTCGCGCGCCTGCTTCATCACATCTTCACGGTTCACTGCAATGAAAGCCCGCAGCGGCGCATCCCCCTTGTCGCTGGCGTCTATGGCGTCCAAAACCCTTTTGGCAACTTCCTCCGGCGTAATGCCTCCGT
Source organism: Anaerolineales bacterium (assembly GCA_037916115.1). Lineage (GTDB taxonomy): Bacteria > Chloroflexota > Anaerolineae > Anaerolineales > Villigracilaceae > Villigracilis. Next base: position 664 of record JBAIYF010000145.1, on the reverse strand, counting down.
CACGATAGGCTTTGGCAAAATCAAAAATCCCTGCGAATTGAAATCCCTTTACTTCTGAAGCATTTTTTGGAAAGTCCTTCTCAGGAATAGATGCAGACTCCTTTTGCAAATCACCAGTGTAATGAAGCGGATAATAAGTAGGCGGTTCTTCAAAATGCTGTTTGCGCAGCCAATTGAGCCCTGCGCTTTCAAAAAGGCTTGGCGTCAATGCACCCTTAAGTGGACCCTCCACAAGCGATGCAAACAGCCTCAACATTCCCCCCGAAAGATAGGGTAACTTCACAGATTTCAGATCGTATTCGCTCATTGTGCACCCTTTTAAATAACCAATACTTTCGACCCGCGAATCTTCCCCTGTTTCATTTCAAGCAACGCCCGGTTCGCATCTTCCAGAGCATACTCTTGATATTCAGGATGAATGCCCGCTTTTGCCGCCAGATCTAAAAACTCACGCACATCGGCACGGGTCACATTTGCCACACTCTTGATCTCTTTTTCCATCCACAAGTGAGCCGGGTAATCCAACTGGAGAAGAGAGCTTCTATCTGTTTCCTCTTTACGAATGGCGTTGATGACCAACCTGCCCCCCGCTTTGATGCGCTTCAAAGCCTCCACATCTGGACCCCATGCCGGGGTGGTGTCTATAACAGCGTCCAACTCCTCA
>JBAIYF010000144.1:0-1997 GCA_037916115.1 Anaerolineales bacterium | reverse complement strand
ATCGCCGCTGTATTACGGGAATCTCCCAAGGCTTTCACTGCCGCCTGTCGAACTTCGATCTTGGGGTCATCCAATGCCACGTTGGCAATTTCATCAAACGTGGATGGGTCATTAAACTTTCCCAGTGCAGTGCAGGCGGCAATACGCACTTCATCTTCCTTATCTTTCAAGAGGGGCAGAAGTTCAGGGATGATGCGTGCATCGCCAATATTTGCCAGTGCAAGTGCTGCGCGTGAACGAACTGTAAAGAACTCTCCGTGCAGGGCTTCGACAAGCACCGGAACGGCAGATTTGTCTTTGCTGATTCCAAAGACCTCGGCTGCACGTCCACGGATCAACGGATGCGCGGCACGGATGGTTTTGGTCAGTTCGGGAGAGGCAGCAGGGATTCGGGCAAGAATCTGCTGGTAGATGGCAAGCAGGTTCGGGTCCTGTGTTTGAAGCGCCTCCATCAGGGGCGGCACGGAATCAGCACCCATGCGGATCAGGTCCTGTGCTGCCTGGCTTCGCTTTGCCGCATCCGCAAGAAGGGGTATTAGTTTTTTCGCTTCGCTGCTTTTGGAACTCTTGAACCAATCCATGTTTGTATTTTACATGAAATTAAATTGCCGCGTGTATAATACGCGAAGCCGTTCAGTTTTTTTTTGAGGAGATGGTTATGAAAGGCAAAAAAATCAGGATTGCATTTATGGTTTTGACTTTGGCAGCGTTCGCATGCAACATGCCAGGCGGTGCTTCGGGTGAGAATACCAACTCGCCAACTGCCAACCCAGAGGTAACGTATGTGGTGATCGTTGAAAATACCGCAACGACCATTCCAACAGATACCCCCATTCCACCAACATCCACTCCGCAGCTTCCGCCTGAACTGGTCGTTTCCAAAAATTCGAACTGCCGCCTCGGACCCAGTAATTTTTATGTGGTGATCGATCAGATCTCAGCCGGAAAGCAATTGCCGGTCATTGGGCGTAGTGAGAACAATGAGTGGTGGCAGGTGCTCAACGCCACCGGGCGCGAGTGTTGGATCTACTACGAAAACGCAACCACCAATCAGGACCTGATCGGCATTTCCATTGGCGAAGCCCCGCCTCTGCCGGGCATCCCACTGAACTTTTTTGTGGCCGACCAGTCCTGCCAGCCGGGTGCAAAGAAATTCACTGTGACGCTCAGTTGGTCCAGTGGCGGCAACGAAACCGCCTTCAGGGTTTACCGGGATGGCAAGCAATTGATCGAATTGAAGCCGAGCAAGTTCAACTACAAGGATGCCACCGCCCCGCTTAATAAAAATCTCACCTATGAGATCGAGGCTGTGAACGAGAATGGCGTTTCAGAACGGGCCATCCAGATCGTTCCAGCCTGTAAATAGCTTTTTATACAAATGAAAACTCCCCGCAATATTGCGGGGAGTTTTTGTCTTCCGCCGGTAATAAAATTAGACGCCCTTGATCAAAAGGCTCAAAGCAAGGATGATGAATGCAATACCCAACAGCCAAAAGCTTGAGATGGGCAGGAATGTCAGAATACCTAACTGGGAAAGAAAACCGAGCACTGCAATTACAACAGCTACCCAGTAGGTAACTGTTTTTGGGGGCGTAAGTTTCATAAGTGTTCTCCTTTGATAAAGCAAATATCTCTTCGGCGGAAAGGTTATTTATAACATATGAGAGCGGAAAGTTGAATTTGGATTTTGAAATTGAATTCTGTCTCTCAAATCCTCTCAGGCTTTAATTTCGCCAATTTTTCTCTGATATAATCTCCGATTCGATTTACGGGAATCAGAACGCCAGAGGGCGTTTGGTGTTCCTTCCTTAGATATTTTTCAACTCAACCGACGCCTTTTTGGCGAATGAAATCTTACTGGAGTTCCCAATAATGAAGAAAGAACAGTTGCTTGATTTGTATTACCAGATGGTGCTGATCCGCCGCGTGGAAGAACGCGGTGCGGAACTGTACCAGGCTGGCAAGATCGGCGGCTTTATGCACCTGTACATCGGGCA